>CBDUUJ010000093.1:0-8409 GCA_965370205.1 uncultured bacterium | reverse complement strand
TTTTGTTGTCACGCCCGGCTGCGCGCGGAGGGCGCGCGCACCCCCCTGTCCGTTTTCTTTATTTGAGGCGTACAGGGGGGCCCCCGCTCCGGTATTGCGCTCCTTATATGTACCTTGCACTACTATAGGGCCAATCCTCAGCTTTTTGAACCAGTCCGGCCTCAACTGGATTTTCATGCACATATATTATTTTACCTTCAAGTGATTCTGAGTTTCGAATGTATCTGTCAAAATAATCCGGCTGCCAGAATCGACCTTTACGATTGAGTATTTTATTTGCTTGATTTGCAGTATAAGATTTCCACGAGTGTATGATTTTGTCCAATGGGAAACCCATTATGCACTCAATTATTACATGAACATGATTAGGCATAATCACCCAGGCGATCAGATGGTACCTTTCAACATCAAAATGTAAAAGCGTATCTTCCAGTATTGCGGCTATTTGAGGATTGCGAAGATAACATTCGCCATACCCAGCATCGATATAATTTTCAATTCTTTGACGTCTTTCATCATCCTGATCCGGATATTTTTCATCAATTTCTTTTAAAACAGACACGGGTAATGAGTCAGCCAACCTGAATGATATCATTTGAATCCGTTCAGGATCATCAAAATGAGGCAAATAACCTCTTGAATGCCAGCCTTTATGTTGCTTATTATTCATCATTCCCGGAAAGCGGATACCCCTGTCCGCAACTATTTATGAAGGCGGACAAGGGTGTCCGCGCTCCAATCGCGCTCAAATATTATGTATTCACGCGTGGCCGATGATGTCGCGGACCATTATGAGGTCCTCGGGTTTGTCGATATCGAAGCCGATCTCCGGGTAGTGCGTGATAACCCCTTTCATCCGTGCGCCGAGTATTTTTGTCGCCTTGTCCTCAAGACTCTTTAAATCAAGCTGCTTCAGGAAATATTTCAGGATAAACGACAGGCCGAAAAGACGAATCAGTTTCGCGGGCGATTTCCTGTCGCGGATGACGGCGTTGATTTTGTCCTGATTCGCAAGGATCTTCTCCGGCGCGAGGATGAACACATTGCCGCCAGTGAAAGTGCCTTCCTTCAGGTTCTGCGTCGTTCGTTTGCCGCCGGGGAATTTTTCATCGTAATGTTTCACATCGATAATCGGGTAGTAAATCTCGGCATCGATACCCGCAATCTCGGCGATCAGGCTGTCGAGAGCCTGGGGGGTGATCAGAGGGATATCGCAGGTCATGACGAGCACGAGGGGATGGTCGCGAAAATGCTCCATTCCCGCTATGAAATTCTCAAGCATGCTGCCGCGATCTCTGGATACCTGATTTTCCTCAAGTCCGAAAGTCGAGCGCATACGGTCGGGATTGCCCATGCAGATGATTTCGCCGCAGCAACTGCTTGCATTAAGAGCATCCAGAACCCATCCGAGCATGGGACGTCCGCCGATATCCAGGAACGCACGCTCGGTCTCGGTCTCGCCGGTTGCAATAATTTTCTCCGGAGTCTGTCCCCCGGCCATGATAACGACCGGATATTTTTCCATCGCCATAATCTGGTCCCTCCCTGTAATTGCCTTAACTGCTTTATTTTACCGCTTACATAACGAAAAGTGAAATTATGAGGACTATTGCCGGCAGGGATGCCAGCGGTACAGCCGGCTGGAAGCCAGCGTTACGTATAAGATGAAATTTAATTGCGGGTGTAATTTGTTTATTTAATTCCCGATTTCAATGCCGTTATTCACCGGTTGCGCGATCAGGGCGATTTCTCCGGCAATTGCCGGATAATTTTCCTGCGCGGTAACCGCCTCGGACATCGATGGATACCAGGCGAACATGCACGATCCCGATCCGGACAACACGGCATGCCCCGCATAGTTCCGCAGATTTATATGGATCGCGCCCAGCTCCGGACGGGACCTGAAAATCGGAACCTCAAAATCGTTATGAAAAAGAATCGGGAAATCACCGCCGGCAATCGCGCTCATCCAGCTTCCCCGAATGGTCTCATATTCTTCTTCAAGGCTATCCCGGTTTCCCGCTTCTTTTTCAAGGCTTTCATCCAGCAATTGATAGGCCTGACGGGTGTTCACGCTCACTGGCGGAAATACAAGCAGAAACGCTCCCGATTTCTGAGGATCTGCGGCGATTCCTTCAGGCATCGGCTCAAGTTTCTCGCCCCGTCCGCTGACAAGAGCCGTCCCGCCAAGAAGGCAGAACGGGACATCGCTGCCCACGATCGCGGCGATCCTGAAAAGCTCCCTGTCGTCCAGATCAAGGTCCCAGAGCTTTCTCAATCCTTTAATAGCTCCGGCGCCGTTCGAGCTTCCCCCCGCGAGACCCGCCATTACGGGTATATTTTTCTCAATGGTAAATTTCAGTCCGCCGACCTCCCTGCCGGCCTCCCCCGCGAGAATTTCCGCCGCTCGCCAGACCAGGTTGCTTTGATCAACCGGTATATCCGGATTGGAGCTATCGATCTCGATCCCGCCGGTGTCGGTCTGCTCAATATGCAGCGTATCGGAAAGATCGACAGACTGCATCACGCTGATGAGGTCGTGAAATCCGTCGGGACGTTCTCCATATATCTTTAAAAACAGGTTGAGCTTCGCGTGGCATGTGACTGTGATTCCAAAAATTTTTCTTAACCTCCACCATGCAGATGCTATTAATTTACTATCCTTAATTGGCACAAATGCCTGCACATCATTATACTTACTGAGAATCTCAATAAATACCGTAGCACAGCACGGCAGTGCGTCCTCACTATGTCAGTGTTTATTTTATAAAGCAACGCACTGCCGTGCTGTGCTACGGATGGATTTAATCTCAGTGTTTATTTCATAAAATGTACGAATTACTGACAGATATGGGCGTTACTCCGCTTGTTGCGGAATTTATCGCAAGACCGGAATGGCTGCATATTGGGACGGCGTTCGTGCTCATGCTGTTCGTTCTGGGTGTAGCCTACATACTCAGGCTCGATCTCGACCCCTTCATTTACGGACGCCGCCAGCCGTTCAGCGCGATCATCGAGCGGTTGATCTTTTATCCTGCCGTAATCGGGACAATCCTTCTGACATATTACGGCGAATGGGACTGGCCCGATCCCGTTCCGGAGGGATTCTACTTCAACAAGTTCACGCTGGGTATCGGGGTTCTCCTGGTTCTCATTCTCGGCCGGGTGATAATCCATCTCGTCACTACCGAAAAAAATCACCGGGACTTTTTCGATCAGCTTCCTTTCTACCTGATGGTCGAGTTCCAGTTTTTCGTTCCGCTGGTCAGCTATAACGCGCTCGAACGCAATATGCTGATGCCCAAGGAGGAGCTGGGATTCGCCCTGACGAGCATTTTCCTTATGTATTTCGTGATGAGATGGCTTCTCGGACGTCCGGTTCATCTCCCCAGAAATCCCGTAGCGCCCTGGGTCTGGATGTTTATCGGATACATGCTCCTGACGGTAATTTTCCTCCCCCACCGTCTAGCCGCCGTTAAAAATGTGATTCAGTGGATCGCGTTCGCGTCATGTTTTTTAATCGGACTCGCGTATATCCCGGACAAGCGCCGACGGGATATCGTGCTGATCACCGCTGTTATCGCCGCGCTGGTCTCGACCTTCTGGGGATTCTGGAAATATTTCGATGTCCCGCTGAATGTGTTCGGACTTGAGAAGGGCGTGTATGAAGCAGGCGACCTTCTTGCCGGACAGCCGTATTTTTACAAGACCCCGTCAGCCGGACGGTATTTCCTGCTTGCGGGACTGTTCGCCAACCCGAACTATTACGGGGAGTACCTTGCCCTGACTCTTTTCGTCGGACTGGGGCTTCTGTTTGCGACCAACTCGAAAAAATTGAGACTTTTCCTCACGATCGCGCTCGCGATAAATTCGTTCGAAATGGTCGCGCTCTACAACCGTGCAGGCTGGCTGGGTATATTCTTCGGTGCGTTTTTCGTCGGGTTCGGGCTGCTCTGGGCGAGGGTTCCGATATTCAAGAGGATATCGAAAATCGGGCTTGCGGTCGGCGTGATCGGTCTTGTTTTAATCCTGATACTCACAAATATCGTGTTTCACGGTCGGGAGGCCGACGAGACACCGCTCTCCGGCACCCCATATGAACGCCTCGTGAGCATGACCGATTTCACCGACGATGAGACATTCAGGAACCGTCTCACGATGTGGCGGGCGTCATATTTAATGCTGGCCGACGAAGAGACTTTCCCGCAGAGGCTGATCTTCGGAGGAGGATTCGGATTTTTCGAGGTCAACTATCTCCCATACCAGACAGAGATTCTGGAAACCTACAATTTTAATGAATGGTTCCATAATGTGATTCCGACTTTCCGGGCGCATAACGATCACATCCAGATGCTGGTCGAGGCGGGACTGATCGGAACGATTCTCTATGCCCTTGTTTTCATAATGTTCTTTATATACGGGTTCCGCTATATAAAGGAGGAGGAAGATCCCGCGCGACGGATCTTCGCTCTTGGAATTCTCGGTGCGACCGCATGCATGCTCGCGACCGCATTTTTCAGCTTCCCATTACACAAGATCCAGCATGGGGGTTTCATTTTTATCGCGATGGCGATTCTGATCGCGGATATTGTCGCCCGGAAGCAGGAGTTGAAACTCGCATCCGAAGATGAATCGACAAATTCTCCAGCACCCGCTTCAAGGAAAAAGAAGAAACAAAAGAAGGCTTTCGCGGAAGCTAAAATCCCCGCGATTACAGTCGGCGCATTTTCTCCTGCGTTCTATATATCGGTCAGGAAAAAACTTCAACCCGGGATCATAATACCTTTGATGATTATCGCACTCTTTGTAAGTATCTGGGGAGTGTATACGCAGGTCGTCAACTTCAAGAGCCAGTACTTTGTGGTCAAGGGGATCGCGGCGCTTCGAAATATTCAGGGCGACTCAAACCCGCAGAGGAAAGCATACATCGGACAGATCGCAGCCGACTTCTTCGCGGACGCGTACAAGCTTGACCCGACAAACGGCAGGGCGGAATTTTTCCGGGGCTTTTCCCTGATAAAGAAAAACACGTATGAGGATGTGGTCTCGGGAACCGAGCACCTTGAGGAAGGGCAGCTTCTGTATCCACAGTCGGACACCCATTACGCGCTCGCGATGGGCTACGAGGCACGCCGGAACCTTGCGAATCAGCTCGCCAGGGAAGCAAGAGGGCAGATCACGGCTCTTGAAGAGCAGTTGACGGACGAGCTTCCCGATGAAAACCGGGCGGAAATTGAAGAGGGAATCGAAAATCTCAATAAAATTGTGGAGGATCTGAAAACCGACGCGGAATACAGCCAGGAGAAAGCCATTGTCGCCTACAGGACAGCCGCCCAGTACTACCCGGTCAAGATCGAATACTACAAGGAACTGATACGCCTTCTTGAAGATGAATTACGTCATGAGGAAATAATTTTCTGGGCTGAGAGAGCGCTCCTGGTCGATGACTGGCTTCTGAAAAAACCCCCGATCAGATGGCAGTTTTATCTCTGGCTTGGAAAAGCTCACAGGGCACTCGGGGCGCAGTCGATTCAGGAGGGAGATATCGAAGCGGGTATGGTTCACCTGAAAGCCGCCAAAGAAGCGCTTCTGGGAGGAAGAAGCCTTTCCGGGAGAGTGTACTACACATGGTACGAGCTGGCCCAGGTGTACGAGGCATACGGCGATATCGCCACGGAATCGGGACATCCGGAAGAGGCCGCCGTACACTACGAGCTGTCCCGTGACATGTATATCGAAACCTTCAATCGGAAGGACAACATTCCAAATAAACCTCCGTTCGATTACGCGTATTTCCTGCTTGGACGGATATATGAAAAACTGGGCGACAACGATCGCGCGGTGAATTATTACAATCAACTGTTGACCCAGTCCCTTTACGGTCCGAACACGGAAACATATCAGAAGGCCAGAACCCGGATATTCGAGATCACCGGTGAGTGGGTGGGTGAAGCACGCGCCGGGGATACTGCGGCAGAAGAAACGGTTTCCGGTGAACCCGGATAGACATTCAGTGTTCTTAACAGGCGGTCATGAGGCCATGCGATTTATGCATGATAATCGCACAGGCTATGTTATACTATGATTCAATAAACGTGTGAGGAGAGTAAAACATGAGCAGGATAACAGCGGTATTGACGATGTTCATGCTGATGACCCTGATATCGATGCCGGTCGGCGCCGACCAGTTGTCCGCGATCGAAATTTTCGACGGGATGATCCATTATGAAGGCGACCAGCTTTACAAAAAACCAGCCATAAATGACTATCGATGTCACATAACCGAGACGACGGCCAGAACCGGAATCAGCGCGCGGGAAATTATCGAAAAGGATTTGTATTTCATGGTCCCCACTTTCCAGTTGCAGCTCATTGACAATAAACCGGCTTTCTATTTCGATGACGACCTTCTTATTGTCCTGCTGGAAAGCGTGGAGCTTGAACGTAAAAATAACCAGACCATCGATGAGGTTGAATGCTACCAGATCCGCACAATACCCAAGGACCCGGCTTACAACAGGTACAACAGGACATATTTTGTCGCCGTGGATGATTTCAGGCATGTGAGGACGATCGCGCATCACTCCACAAGAGAATTCGATGACCTCACCACCACGATCGATTATTCATATGGCCAGATCGAAGATTTTATCATGCTGACCGGGACCGTCGCCAGGACAAGCGATGAGAACGATAACGTCCTCGCAACCGTGACTACGGAATACGCACACTACGAGTTCGGTCTCGGGCTTGATATGGAATTTTTCATGAATTATGTTGGAGATACGGAACCGCAAATTCCACTGAACTAGCCCTGCACTCCACTAATATCGGGCACTGACTTACCGGATGTCGGAAAACAACGTAAAGACAGTCTGTATTATTCCCGCTTACAACGAAGAGACAACCGTTGCGGAAATCGCGCAACTCGCGGTGGATCATCCCGAAATCGGGAGGGTTGTGGTGATCGATGACGGGTCGGACGATTCAACGGGCGAAAAAGCCGGATCGGTTAATGGGGTTGAGGTTATCCGGTTGGATGAAAACAGCGGGAAAGGTGCGGCGATGCGCGCGGGAATGGACGCGACTGTCGAGCCTGTTATTCTGTTCCTCGACGCGGACCTGATCGGTCTCAACGCAGGTCATATAACCGACCTGCTGGCGCCTGTGATATCAAACGAGGCCGATATGTCGGTCGGGCTGTTCAGGGGAGGGCGTTTAAACACCGATCTCGCACATATCATCACCCCGTCGCTTTCAGGCCAGAGGGCCGTTCAGCGTTCGGTTCTTGACGGTCTCGACATGGAATCGGTCGGTTTCGGAATCGAACGGGCGCTGACCGAACTCTGGGAGACCGGAAAGATAAGTGTCGCGAAAGTCATTCTGCAGGGAGTGACTCCCCGTACGAAAGAGGAAAAACGGGGTTACTGGAAGGGTGTTAAACAACGGGCAGAAATGTATATGGATATACTTCGATTCGAGGGGGGTCGGATAAAACGCAGGCTGAAAGGCAACAATGGAAATAATTCAAAAACAGATGCAGGTTAATAACCGGAACTTCCCAGATCGATCAGCCTCAGGAATTCCATCCGGGTTTTGGAAAATCGCTTGAAACCTCCCCGCATCGCACTCGTGACAGTTTTCGAATTCTGCTTCTGCACTCCACGCATCATCATGCAGAGATGATACGCCTCAATCACCACACCCACACCCTTGGGTTTCAGAATCCGATCGATAGTATCAGCGATCTGATTCGTCAGCCGCTCCTGCACCTGTAATCTCCGCGCGAATGTATCAATAATCCTCGGCAGCTTGGATAAACCGATTATCCTGCCATTCGGAATATACGCCACATGGGCTTTTCCATAGAACGGCAGCATGTGATGCTCGCACAGCGAATACAGCTCAATATCCCTGAGCATAATCATCTCATCGCATTTATCCTCGAAAATCGCGTTGCCGACTACCTCATCGATATCCTGATAGTATCCCGCCGTAAGGTATCTCATGCTTTCCGCAACCCGTCGCGGAGTTTTCTCAAGCCCCTCACGATCCGTGTCCTCCCCGATAAGTCCCAGGATAGCCTCATAATGCTCCGCGAGCGCCTCTACCATCTCGCCACCCGGAGGCGACCGAAACATATCCTCGCTGTCCGGTATAATGATCTCTGGATTCGTCGAACCGCTCGATTTATCACTTTTTTCCGGATTCATTTTGAAAGACCTCTTGTTCAAATATTACCCATCCATGGAATACGTGAAATATGGATTATAACGGACATCGCATGTGCTGTCCATGACACCATGCTTAAAGGCACAAAAGTGACTTAATAATCTCGTAACGCCGGCATCCCCCGGGATTGTTGAAAAAGGTACAATATTTCTCGATTTTTATTTATTTAAAAATATG
>CBDUUJ010000092.1:0-8423 GCA_965370205.1 uncultured bacterium | reverse complement strand
ATGGTCGTATACATGCAGGAGATCAATTTGTCTCCCTGGAATTCCAGGGCGCATGAGGTTTGGGGTATCTCGAATGTCCTGTACGTTAATGGAGGCGGGGAAGATTATGTATGGTTCCCAATAGCGCAGGAGGATAATTACGATCCCGGTCCTTCAATATACTCAGCAGTATTACCCTCCGTATGCTCCCATCATTCAATACCTGGTGAAGATGGGCCAAGCATGCAGGGTACCGTAACATATGCAAGATCGCCTGCTCCGTTTTACTCATGGGAGATAGACGCACGTCGAATATTCTGGGATCCCGATGTCGCCGATAAGCCATTGCCCAGTAAGTCAATCACAACAATCCCTGAGGCTCAATTATGGGGTAATTTTGATTTCAATGACATGGCGTTGCGCTGCTTCGGAGCTTCATCAGCCCTAACGATGCTGTGGGAGGACGATGACGGGGATCAAGTTGCCGATTCGCAGATGTACTGGGCTGTGTGGTCCGACACTCTTGGCGTGTACTGTGAACCGGGATATGTTGACGGCTCATTTGGATGGAGCTCTCTGCCATAAGGAGGCTGACAATGCGAAATTTAACATATTTCATAGTCTTTCTATTAATTCTTTCAGTAAGCTGCGGACGATCAAATCCGGTGACATCGGATATGGGATTCGATTCTTCCAATGAAATCCTTACTCGCGCGAGCGAATTCGATCCTGATCATAACCGTCGCTTATGGGCGTACGGTTTGATGTATGTAAACGCCGATCACACACAAATTGACTGGGTGCCGTTCAGGACTGCGGATTTCCACCTCAACGCTCTGAACCTGATGGAGAACGGTCCATGCTACGACTGCGTAACCATCCAGAAAATCGAACCGAAGGGAAATGGGGTTATAGATGTTGATGTGGCGCTGGAGCATCCTTTTCCAGGACTGCTTAAATATACCGGATTCGATGTTAAAGGAATAATTATGTTCAACGGTTCGGTTGAGATATCTGGGCAAATTTATTTTAAGCTTTATTTTGATCATCCCGAGCTGTGCCCGATTCGATTTAATCTTGCGATCGCAGGTGACTGGGAGCTGCTCAACGAGGATGGGTTCACGATACGATGGTCTCCGGCGTATGAGTCAGGCGAGGAATGGCCGATGTTTAACTACGTTGAGGGAAATTACTCTAATGGTCCTCCTAATTCCAACATCAATGCCTATATCAATTTCTATACTCATGAAGAACGTCACATGTTCATGCCGGGTTACAATGTCGTGCGCACATACCGTATTCAGACGCAGCCCGGGCCGATGACTCTGGGCTACGCAGTGGAAGCATGCTGGGAGCCGCCGACAGTGACACCGGTTACTGATCCATTAACAGATTTCCCTCCAACCGCAAACCAGTCAGAACCGTATTTAATGCGGTTTTTCCTCAACGATGACAAGCCGATAACAAAGCCGCATACAGAGATTTATGAGTATCCGGTTTTCGTACAGTACCGTGAGTGGGACACAGGTAATCCCAACAATGCGTCAAGTCGTTATTGGCCGATGTCATTAGTTGGAGGTAAATGGACCTTTGGCCCCTTGGAAAATGGAGGCGGTCCCAATCAATGGCGGTATGGTCCGCAACCAGACACGGAGGACATATACAGAATATGGTGCTCCCCTTGCGAAACTTACACAGCCTTCGGTAAATATAACGGGTACCGCATTTGGCTTAGGTTTACATGGTTCGATGAACATCCTTGGGTAAAAACGAACTTTTGCCCAACCATACATGTAACGCAGGTTGACATACCAGGCAACGACCCTCCGGGCGGATAGCTGGGGTATCATTAATAAACTCGGGACATCATTTCCCGAATTTTTTTATCCCTCAACCCAGTTCATCAGGAAATTGTACAGGAGCCTTGGGCCGAAGCCGGTTGCGCCTTTTGTGGTGTAGGGTCTCTTCTCGTTTGACCAGGACGGGCCGGCGATGTCGATGTGCATCCAGGGAGTGCTGCCGACGAATTTCTTCAGGAACAGAGCAGCGGTGATCGCGCCGCCCTCGCGTTTGCCGATGTTGGCGGTGTCGGCGCAGTCGCTTTTAAGAAGTTCATCGTATTCCTTCACGAGCGGCATCCGCCAGGCTTTTTCGCCGGTGGACTCCGCCGCCGCGTTCATTGCCGACGCCAGTTCCTCTGAATCGGTCCAGAATCCCGCGACCTGATAGCCAAGCGCGATGACACATGCTCCGGTGAGTGTGGCAATGTCGATGATCGCGTCCGGCTGGAATTCCCGTTGCGCGTACTCGATACCATCCGCGAGAACCAGGCGCCCTTCCGCGTCGGTGTTGAGAACCTCGATGCTTTTTCCGCTCTGGGTTTGCACGATGTCGCCGGGTTTCTGTGCGGTTCCGCTCGGCATATTTTCAGCGGCTGGGATTATCGCGATAACCCTCACTCCCTGCGGTTTCAAAATACCGAGCGCGTGCATTGTGGACAGTACCGCGATCCCGCCGCCCATGTCGCATTTCATCTCGTGCATGTTTAAACCGGGTTTGAGACTGATACCGCCTGTATCGAATGTTATCGCTTTCCCCACCAGGCAGATTGTTTTCGAGTATTTACGGGGCTTATAGTCCATTACGATGAACTTCGCGGGCTGGTTGCTGCCTTTTGCGACACCGAGAAACGCGCCCATGCCGAGCTTCTCGCATTCTTTTTCTTCAAGGATTCTGACAGAGATACCCGCCTCACTGCCGATATCTTTCGCGAGCTTCGCGAGATGGGTCGGGGTGGCGAAATTGCCGGGGGTGTTGGCCCAGTCGCGCGCGAGAAGAGTGGATGTGGTCAGCGCGAGGACCTCGTCCAGCATCGGACCCATGTCCCTGACCTTTCCGCCCGGCAATTTCGGGAGATGCAGTTCTGCGCTGTTCAGAATGCCGGTCTCCTTCTCGGACTTGAAGCGGTCGAAGAAATACGCGCCGAGACGCGCGCCTTCGATAAGCGCCATTCCGGCGCTTTCGATGTCCCCGTCGGGAGGTATGAAAGCCTCGGTGAAAAAGACGATCTTGTCCAGGTTTCTTTTCCTGAGAGCGTTGGCGGAGAATCCCGCAGCCCGTCTGAGGGTTTCGATATCGCACTCGTCGAATTTTCCCATGCCGATGAACGCGACCCGTCTGACCCCTTTCGGAACGGGATTTGCGATGATGAATATCTCCCCTTCCTTTGTCAGCACATCATACTTGAAGGCTTTCGAGAACACTCCACGGGTTAGTTTGTCCAACTCTTTCAATCCCTGGGGCATCGGAAGGTCCTCGAATGCCGGGACCACAAGGACGGGATATCGTGCGGATGCGATGTTTCCGGATTGCAGTTTGGCGGTGAAGTTCATTTTTTATCTTTCCTTTTCAGGTAGTTTTTCGGATTTATTCGGATTCCAGTTCGCTGTTATCTGTTTGAGGCCATGTCAGTAGGAAAAGCTGCGCGTATGCGAAGAGCGGGAAGAATATCGCCTGAACGATGGCCGTGATGTTATTCGAAGAGGCATTTATCATTACACTAAAGTATGCCGATCCGGGACTGAATGCAAGACCTTCAGCGATAAATCCAATATTGGTCAGCAGAATTATCAGTTGCGCGATGATTACATTGATAAAAACTACACCAAGGACTCTCAGGAAGTGCCTCCTGCTGAAAACGAAAGTGAAACTTCTCAGGAGCGCTTCGGAATAGCGCAGTTTGTAAAGGACCACCATTTCGTCCCATGGAGCGATCCAGAAAAAAATGACCAGATGAAATGCTCCGGCCACGAGCATCATGTTCCACATGTAACCGATAATTTTAAATGATTGGGAGTAATTCCATCCGCTTGTGAATATGTCCGGGACGATCCCGCTGAGGCTGTATCTTGCGACAAGCAGAAAAACCAGCGCCGGGATTGCGGTGAGCATGCCGACCACGATCCCGCCAATGAAAAGCTGCCATGTATACCGGAGGATGCCCGTGAAGAAATCGAGCGCGGTGGGTTTTTCGCCGCTACGGATTTTCGCGCCGAATGCAAGGACCCCGGCACGGGTCGCGGCTGACAGGACGGTCATGACAAGCGCCAATATTGAGAGATAGGCGAAGGTGAGATATATCACTATCGACGGTTGGGCTGTGCTTCCGAATGCCGCAAGAATGAATGCAGGCAGAAACACGGTTCCGACAATTCCCAGGGCGAGCAGGATAACCACACCTGCCAGACTCCAGCCCAGCAGAAGAAGGTAGACGAGGAGGTTGCTCCTGATGCCCCGAAATGCGGCGGCATATATTCCCGTCAGGGGAAGATCCATAGGGTGGCAATTATACGTCAGCAGGCGGCGAAGTAAAAATGAGATGCGGAGAAAAGCATGTATCAGGGATTTGATTGTCTCGTAACGTCGGCAGGGATGGGAACATTGAAAAAAACAATTTTTTCCGGTACCCCATCCTTTAGGATGGGTGGAAGCCCCAGGATGCCGGCTGCAAAAAAAAAGGCACCTTCCGGCGCCTTGTGATTTTTATTCAGTGCTTCAGGATCATGGGACAACCTTGTCGGCGATTATTTCAGTTGGCTGCCCTTCCTGATTTTCTTCATCTATTGCCGAGATGCGGTAGGTGTACTTTGTGCCGACAAAAACTGCTCCGTCCCTGACCACGATGACGTTGCGTTCGATATCGCGCCAGACTGCAATGGCCCCATCGGCATATTCCTTGGGGTTGCTCACCGGTTCGACAGGTTTGGTGATGAGGAACCGAATGATAATTTCCGCGCCGGATGGGTCGATTCCTTCAACCCGTTCGATCGCATAAAATTCGATGTCCGTTTCGAGCGGAATGGTCCACTCCAGGATAATTCGTCCCGGGTTGACGATCAGCACCATATTCTGAAGTTTCTCCGGGGCGAAGTCCTGGGGGGTCAGTGAGACGTGGTTGGATGGAATGCTCTCGAGGGCTTCTGTGTCCACGGAAGTGACCCGGTAGGAGTAAGAGATTTCATTATTCAGGTCGGCGTCCCTGTAATTGGTTTCATGCAGATAGTTCTTGATCAGCGGCCATGTCGAGTAGTCACCGTAAAGGGCTTTGCGGTAGACACAGTAGTAAGCAAAGTCAGGCACGTCGATGATGGAAATGGGATCCCAGTAAAGCTCGCACGCGGAATCCTTTGCCACACCCTGAAGGTTCTGGGGGGCGGGAGGTTTTAATCCTGTATCGTCGTCATCATCTTCATATTCTGTGGGAATAACCGGATTCGCTGTCGGATTTCCACCGGGGTAGGCAATTGAGGATTCCCATCCTCCCGACCCAACGGCGGATACCCCGAAATAATATGTTTTCCCGTTAGTTAAGTCGTAGACAGAAACGCTGATGGTTTCAACCAGTCCTGAACCGTACCGGTTGAAAGCGGTGCCGTCATAGGAGATATAGACGTAATAACCTGATGCGCCTCCAACAGGATTCCAGCTTATTGTCGCGGAACGATCGCCGGTATCCACTGTAACACCCGTGGGTTTCCCACTGGGGTATGTCGGGGATGTTGGTGTTGAACCGTCGCCACCATTACAGGCAGTCATAAGGGCAATCGTAACGGCAAGAACGATGAGAGTACTCAGGTATCTCATGTTTTCCTCCACTTGTCCACATGTCGCGGACAAAACAGGCTTTCATACAAAGGCTATCATATAGGACTGGAAGTGGTCAACTTATTTATGTAATGAAACCCGAAATTCGGATAGCAATCGAGTATAAGCCTGTCGGATGACCGATTACATTTTTCCTGTCCTGGTTTAATATCCTTTAATTATTTGCAAACTTGTCCGATGGCTGATTTTTCTGCATGAATCCGTGTTTTGACTTTGCATGGAGTGAGTCTTATAATCCGTCTATACTGTTATTAAGCTTAAAGGTGATTTAGTATCTAAAGTTATGGATGAACCAGTCCAGAGTTATTTCAGCGTAGTTAAGCGTCATTGGAAACTTTTGGCTATTGTCACGCTGATACCAACCCTTCTTGCTGTTATTCTGGTGTTTCTTGTCCTCACACCGGTTTACGAGGGGAAGACCAGTGTGATATTTCCGCTGAAACAATCGGCGTCTTTCATGAGACGAAGTCTCAGCGAGATGGATCTGCCGATCAGCGGGATGAGCAGCCTTCTGACATCCACTCCCACGCTCTACAACCATATAGCGATTATCGAGAGCCGCGCACTCGCTATCAGGGTCTATAATTACCTCAGGAATGAAAAGGGAATTGATCTGCTCCAAACCTACGAAGATATTCTCAATGATCCCGATCTTGATGATGATCGCAGGCTCAGGGCGGTCGCGAAACGTATGCAGAAACGCGTGGATGTGGACGATGTGAATCGCGGTATGGCTGTGATTACATTTCTCCATACCGACGCGGTTACCGCCGCGGAGATTGCAAACGCCTATGTCAACGAGACTCTTGCCTTCCTGAATGAAATCAATCAGACCACTCAGAGCGATCTGGCTATTTTCCTGGCGGCCAGGCAGATGGAGGTTGAGGAAAATCTCCAGATTGTCGAGGCCGAGATACAGCAGGCAAAAGAGGAGACAGGAATTCTGTCGGTCGAGGAGCAGGCCAGGCAGATAATTTCATCGTATGCCGACATTGAAGGACTCGTTGCGCAGGCGGAGATTGACTACCAGGGTAGCCTCAGCCAGGCGAGGGGAATGGCAAACGCGGGAATGGACATGGAGGAATATTACGCATGGCTTCGCGCCGGTGAAAATCCTGACGGTGACGCACCCGTTCCCGCAATCGAAGCGCTCGCCGATACGGCGATCGCGAAACTCCGGAGCGAGCTTAGCAACCTGGAACTGAGACGTCAGCAGGCAATGCTGTGGGCCACTCCGGCCAATCCGGAGGTCGTGCTGCTTAATGCCGAGATAGAGGCTGTCGCGCGGGAACTTTACCGCGAGTTTGCCGATTATTACGATGCCGCTGTCGCGAGCCTGATGGTTGAATCGACCGCCTACCAGGCTCAGCTTAATGTTGCGCAGGAAGTCCTTGACGAACTTGATTCAAGACTCGACAGTTTCCCCCCCGAGGAGAGGCGGCTTATAGAGCTTGAGCGCGACCGTGACGTGCAGGAGTCGATCTACCTTGTCATCACCCAGGAACTCGAGCAGGCGCGTATCCAGGAGATGCGCGATGAGGCTCCGTTCACCGTTCTCGATGAGGCGCTTGTCCCGATTAAGTCTGTCAGACCCCGCATACTTGTCATCACGCTTGGCACATTCGCTGTCTCATTCTGGCTGGGTATATCCATAATTTTCTGGGTT
This sequence comes from uncultured bacterium, assembly GCA_965370205.1. Classification (GTDB taxonomy): domain Bacteria; phylum JAJVIF01; class JAJVIF01; order JAPKYR01; family JAPKYR01; genus CBDUUJ01. The sequence goes on along the minus strand of CBDUUJ010000092.1, from coordinate 1,114 downwards.
GAATCCGCAGCCCGGCGTCGAAGGATCGCAGGGAGGTGACGTGCCGTGACCTCATCGCTGCTCCGCCGTCGTCTCGCCTGGATGGAGATCCCCCTTTTACTGGCAGCTCTCCTTATTTTTTATCTTGTAACTGATCGGAAGGACCTCGGTTATGCAGTCGGGGTCCTGGCGGGTATCGGAATTATCGCGCTTGCGTTTTTCCGTCCGCGTTACGGACTCCTCTGCGCGATGGTCCTGCTTTTCACCGAGAGCACGCTCAATGTGATTAACACGCTCGCGCAGACCGCCGAGGAAAATGACCTCACAGGCGTGCCGTTCCTCGTGCAGACTCAATGGTTCGCCTGGGGAGTTTTGATTATCTGTTTCACGCTGCTCCTGTCATATTTCTGCAGGGAAAGCCTCGCCGGTCGAAAAATTAGGCCCCTGACCGCGCTGGAGTGGGTGCTGATCCTGCCGCTGCTGGTGGCGCTTGGATATCTTCCAATCAGCATGAGTTACGGTAACGACCTGATGGAGTATTCGATGGACATCATCCCGATGTTCATCTACGCGTGTATCGTGGTTCTTGCGAGAGTGATGTCGAGTGAAGGCGACGCCCGTAAAGCGAGGTATTTTTTCCTCGACTGGTTCATAATAATCAACATCATCATCCTGATTCCCCTCTGGATATACAACATCGGATTCGAGGTATGGCGGAACGGTTATGTCGGAATCGCCGCTGTCCGTTACGGGACGGGTCCGTACGATTTCAATTTTTTCCTTGTCCCTCTCCTGGGAATGATCCTCACCTATGACGATAAACTTGATTTGAAGAGACGGAGGTTTTACCAGTTCGCGTTTTTTCTGAGCCTTGCGAGGATTGCGGTCTCAATGTTCCGGGGTGCGATCGGGGGAACGCTGATCGCGATAATTATCGCCTCGTTTCTTGTTGATAAAAAAAAGCGCTGGAGATGGACCAAGTCGCTTCTGATATTTCTGAGTGCGATTCTGGTGATTGGCGGAATTCTGATCGCGACTGTTCCGGTTGTTCGGACGACATTTAATGTGGCACTGGTGAAGAGGATCAGCCAGGCTCTCACACAGGGCGCGGGAGGAACCAGTCTGGCATTCAGGG
>CBDUUJ010000091.1:0-8447 GCA_965370205.1 uncultured bacterium | reverse complement strand
CATTTCGTCTTCGAAATGCAGGTGTCCCCGAAAGATAGAAAAATCATTTTGTTATAGACTCTAACTACATTCTACTTATCAAAGCGATTCATGGAGAATAATCATGACACGTTTTATGTTTTCACTCATTATCCTTTCACTTCTCATTGCGTGCGGATGCAGTTCCGGAGGAGACAGCCCGATAACCCCGGATATCTCTTCTTCGAACGCTAACGCAGCGGACTCCGGCTCATCGCGCATGCTCTGGGGAATGTGGAATATTCAGATCGATAAACCGAGTGGCGCGATCGATATTGTGCCGCTCAGAAGCGCGAGTTTTAATGCCAATGTCCAGCATTTCCTGTCACCGCCGTTCAGCCCCGTACATCTCATGCAGGTAAAGATCCTCCCCGGAAGCGACATTGCTTCAGGTTTTCTTCTTCTGGAAATCAGTTTTACACATCCTTTCCAGGGGGCATACCAGTTCAGGGGATTCGATGTCAGGGGCATTTTCATGGCCGATGGGACATTCCCAAGCAGTCATGACCCCGATATCCGGTATGGCAACGCCCAAAATAACGAGGCGCACTTGCTGAATCCCGATGGGTACACACGCTTTTGGAACGCGACTGAATTCACAGACCCTATGCCGCTGCTCTCATTCAAACCCGGAGCGCTGGGGAACGACCTTGACCCGTCAGCTACACTGAACCCGTACAAATATTTCGCTGACGATCTCGATGCAAACGGCGATGTTGCCGATCTGCCGCCTGAGACACGTGGCGTGTTCAGCCCGGATGGAATACCTCGCAAGCGTATTTATGAGATTCAGTTCCCGGTGAACGGTTCTCCTTCAATCCTGTTTAATTACGCAATCGATGCGTCCTGGGCGCTTCCCGATCCCGGCGGCGAGCCGGATTATCCTGTGGAGAGTTTCCCACCTGAAGCGCAGTGCCAGGAGGCTTATCATCTCAGCGTCAACACATCCGGCACAACCGCCTGGTATGAGGATGGCGACAGCGGCGGGTCTGTCAACCTGGCAATCGAGGTCTTCGACTGGCAGGCTCCTGTAAATCCCAGCGGAGTGTCCGGTGAAGTAACCGCAATCTGGGTTGAATCGCCGGTGCTTGCATCTCCGATTAATATTCTCCCGCTTGCCACGATAACTCCCGGCACACAGACAACATCCTCGGTTTTTGAGGTAGAGCTGACAGACGGCGATCTGAATCTGACAGCCTCCGGAACTTTCTCCCTGCTTGGAAGTGTCGAATCGGCGGACCCGACCACCTACCAGCCACAGCTCGACGGCGGCGATTCTTTCATCTATCCGGATGCTCCTCTCGCGGCTTATTTCATGTGCACCGTGAAAATCAGCGGCCCGGTTGTCGATTTCACTCTCATCGAGCCAAACGGCGGCGAGGTCTGGATTGTCGGAACCTCGCAGGATATCCTCTGGACCGGCGGCGCCGGTGTCGAGAATGTGAAACTGGAATACTCATATGACGATTTCACGAGTGACATTCAGGAAATCACCGCAAGCACATCAAACACCGGCTCGTATAACTGGAATCCAATACCCGATTACCAGTATGAAACCGTGAAGGTTCGTGTCTCAGATGCAACCGACCCCCTTATCTACGACGATTCCGACGAATATTTCACAATCACCGAACAATGCAACTTTACCGATGCGCCGACCTATACCGACTTTGAGCAGACCGATGTTGTCTGGTCGACCGGATACGATTTCATGCAGATCGATTCAACGCGTATCGTGAGCTGCCGTCCGTCAAGTGACGGAGCCGAGGAATTCTATCCATGGCTGGCGGTTTACAATGATTCCGATTACTCGGCGCCGGTCGATATCTTTCAGGTCCCCGGCTGGGCATATCCCTACCGGCCGTGGTGCTTCCAGGTCGACTCAAACGACCGGGTTTTCTTCTTTATGGATGATGAATACCCCTCAGACCACGGCTGCAGGTTCGACACGATCTATTACATCCAATGGAACGGCACCGAATTCGTCGAGACTTCGCTTGCTTCCATCGATATCTCATCCTGGCTGGATTCCGGCGAGGATGGCGGGAAAATATGGATGGACTCAAATGATGACCTGTATGTTGTCACCACTTGGGGCAAAATGATCAAGCTCGACCATACAACCGACTACACAACCGGAGAGGAACTTTTCGATCTTGTCGACGATCCGGATTATCAACAGGGAAAAGAACTCGGCTTCTTCCTTGCTGAAGACATCAATACGTTTTTTATTTACACGGGATACGACACCGACGGCTGCAGTTATGGCAACTGCAGGGCAATTCACAGTGTGTCATACGATGGTACTGTGCTGGCGCAGGAAACGGATATCTGGAATGGAATCCACGACAGAAGCGGCTATATCAGCGGGGGTATCGCTGCCGACGGCGACTGCCGGCTGATAGCTATCGACGGTCATATAAATGCCGGGTTAAGCATCATTCGCTATGATTATGCCCTGGAGCAGAATGCCTCCAATCATGTTCCCATGCCCGATCTTACATGGCCGACGATGGCAGGCAATACCGCACATTTTGAGGACGATGGCACAATCCGTTTCAACACCGATGCCTGGACTCTAATGCAATTGACAACCAAATTATTATTTTTCGACACGCCAGGCGACTGGTAATAAACATCATGCTGTTTAATAATCTTTAATGGTCCGGATTAAATAACACACATGGCCGCTCAGGCTTTCCGGACGGTATCGAGGCATAAAAGCGGGTTGACATTGCTCTTAATCGGGGGTTACTATCGTTTTATTGGAATCGGAGGGGTACCGGAAAGCCATCAGCAGGAGCATAATTTTGGGCAAAGTACCAATAAACGATCCCGATGTGATTTACGAGTTCCACAGGAAGCTCATTGAGAAGCTCCTTGAATCGGACGAGGTGATCGCCTCGCTTTCCGGGGAAACCGGCAGTATCGGGATAATCCTGAGCGACCCGTCCCTCAGGCTCAGGCTTGTCATTGACGGTTCCAAAACAAGGCTGGGGACCGTTAATTCCTCGGATGGCTCCGTCGACGATCCGAGTATCCTCATGACATGCGAGACCGCCCTGAAATTCTGGCTTGGCGATCTCGACATCATGAGCGCCGTTCTCAACGGCTCGATCAGGGTCGAGGGCATGAATATGGACCCGCTGTTCAAGCTGAAATCCATTATCTCCCAGGCCCGTGAGATATCACAGGCGGTCGCGGAGGAACTTGGCTGGAATTAAGACCGATCCTCAGAACGGCTTTATGTGTCAAACTGGAGGATATCGGTGCCGGGAGGGGGAGTTGATCCTGCACCGAAAGAGGTCGATGATAATAATATGATGTTTAAGTTAAATCACGGAGTTATTTCGAGGCTCCCCGTTCTTGCGGGGTGCTTGTCATTGATACTTGCGCTGGCGGGTTTCGGTCCCACAGCAGCGTATGGGCAGTATTACGGCGGTACATATATCGATCTGAACAGCCCTTTGAGCCAGGATATAAAAATCCTGACCAACGAGCATTGCCCGCAGTTCCAGCTCGGCGACATCGACAAGGTCACGCGTGAAGTCCAGCTCGCCGCCGCTGACTACTCGCTCGAACCGGGACAGCTTCTCGCCCTGATGGTGGCGGAGGAAAATTACGCAGGATACCCCCAGGCACGTCTCTATTATTTCAACCTGGACATGGGCTCCCTTGCCGACAACGCCGTTTTTCCAATAGCATGGTTCGACTCCGAGAGAGTCGCGCGGTCTTACGCGGCGGAATACCAGCGCTATGAGGACTCCACGCCGGCGATCGCCGCCTATTTCGTCGGCTCAAGAACACTGCCGTCGGACGGCGATATTAACGGCCTTGGTCAGGGAATGATCGACCTGGTCGGCATGGTCATGAGACTGACTGCGGAGTACTCGCATCTCGGTGAACGATCCGGTCCGCAGATCGTCCAGCCCGATGAAAACACGCCGGCTACATCATATGAAGACCTCGAGTACGATTACTCCGAGATAGAAGAGGCGTACATCGAGAACATGATGTACTTCAATCGCAATCTCGATGATAATATGGCCAGGGAAATATTCCAGGCCATTCATCTGCACGCGTCGGATTATCAGACAGTCGATGCGCGCCTGCTCATGGCGCTGGTCGCGACCGAATCGAGTTTTAACCCATTCGCGGTCAGCCATTGCGGCGCTCAGGGTCTCGGGCAGTTAATGCCTTTCACTGCCGAGAGATTCGGAGTTGAAGACCCATTCGATGTGGATGAAAATATCAATGCTACTTTCGCCTATCTCGCAAGGGAGATCGACCGCTGGGAAGGTCATGATTACCCGCTGGATCGAATCCTCGCATCATACAATGCAGGCGCGGGAGCTGTCGAGCAATATGATGGCATCCCACCGTACACTGAAACCCGTAACTTCGTTCGTATAGTAGTCAACAGGTATTTCTATTTCCTTCCCGAGGAAGAACGGTCTGAGAAAATTAACGGTCTGTCGTGCCACTATCGCAGCCTGCTTGGACTTGGATCAAATTAAAAACTCGTAACCAGAAGAAGAGGAAGCCTGAAGTGAACAACCCCGGTACAACAACAAAAAAAACCGCTCTTCACGACTGGCACAAAAATGCCGGCGCGAGAATTATCGAGTTCGCCGGTTTCGAGATGCCTGTATGGTACACATCCCTGAACGAGGAGCATCGCCTGGTCCGGACATCCGCCGGAGCTTTCGACCTGTCTCACATGGGGGAATTTTTCTTCCGTGGTCCGGAGGCTCTCGACCGAATCCAGTGGCTGACCAGCAACAACGCCGCGAAACTCAGGGTCGGTCAGGCCCAGTATACGCTTGTCACGAACGAGCGGGGCGGAATCCGCGACGATGTCATCGTGTACCACACCGATGAAGACGAATACATGATGGTTGCGAACGCGGCGAATGTCGACAAGATAAAAGACCACATCATCGAGCAGTTCTCGGCGGATGTTTTCGAGGACAGAAGCGACGACATCACTCTGGTAGCGCTTCAGGGTCCGAAAGCCGCCGAAATTCTCGGAAAGCTGATCCCGGAGGACCTGAGCGAATATAAACCGTTCTCTGTCATCAGGACAAAATTTAATAATAATATCCCGTTGACTATCGCCCGAACCGGTTACACCGGCGAGGATGGATTCGAGCTTTTTGTTGAGAACAAACACGCATATTCGTTGTGGGAAGCCGTTCTGGGGACAGGCGGGGACGATGTCGGCCCGGTCGGACTCGGCGCCCGCGATACGCTTCGCCTGGAGGTCTGCTACTCCCTCTACGGAAACGAGATCGGTGAGGATTCAAATCCGTTCGCAGCGCGCGTGGGTTGGGTTGTCAAGTTCAAAAAGCCGGATTATCTCGGCATGGAAGCTCTCAAGGCGATGAAAAAAGACCCCATGAAAGAAAAACTCGTGGGTTTTGAGGTCGGACCCGGTCCCGTGCCGCGTCACGGGATGAAGGTTCTTCATGGTGGAAACGAGGTCGGGATTGTTACCAGCGGATGCCTGTCGCCTATGAGCGAAGAACGGATCGCGCTGGCTTTCGTGCCGACAGAACTCTCTGAAATCGGGACTGAATTTGAAATCGAACAGCGTGGACGATTAAGCAGTGCGACCATCGTCGAGCTACCATTCTACAATCGTCCTTAAAAAAAACCTTGCCAGATCGATCCGGCAGGATTACAATCCTGCCCATATAATTAAATCTCAATTCAAGAAATTACCGGAGTCATGTATCACCATGAAAATTCCTGAAAACTGCCGCTACAATGAAACCCACGAATGGATTCGTATTGACGGAGACGAAGCGCTTATCGGTATCAGCGAATTCGCTCAGGGAGAACTCGGCGACATCGTCTACGTTGAACTGCCGGATGTCGGCACCGAACTTGGCGCAGGCGATGAGTGCGGGATGATCGATTCCGCCAAGACCACCAGTCCCATAATCAACCCGATCGCCGGGACAGTTATCCGCATCAATGATAATCTGGCCGACCATCCCGAGCTTCTGAATCAATCCCCCTTCGAGGAAGGCTGGATGTACGCTATCGAACCGGTTAATCCCGCCGATATCGAAAACCTCATGGATGCCGAGGCGTATAAAAAACACATCACTTAGAAACTTCCAACTTAAAGACTTTACCCGGTGATTCGGGAGGCTGATTCGACAATGTCACTTAGGTTATCAATTGCGGTACTGGTCCTGCTTGCGGGACTATGCTCTGCATGTTCAGGCGGCAACGGACCGATACAGCCCGGCAATACTGCTGAAACCCTGAAATCCGACTCATACAGATTCATACACACCGGCTCGAACACCCTTATCCTTGGAGCATGGGAGGTGTTTATCGATCAGGAGAACCTGAATGTTGAAACCGTCCCTCTCCGAACGGTGGATATGCATTTCAATGTCACTCCGATGCTAAAGCCCCCCCAATGTTACGACTGCTTCCTCGCGAAGAATCTCTCCTATGACCCGGACACAAATGTGATCACGATCGATATCGGCTTCCGGAATCCCAGCAATATCACCGGATTTGATGTCCGGGGCATTGTGACCGAATTCGGCTATATGACATTCCTTAATCCCGACGGCTACACCGATCTCTTCAGCCCCACAGTTGGCAATATCAATCCTTTCGTGGCCTATAAAACCGGGGTCGGGCAGCGCGAGTTCCCTGGTCTGACCAGCCATTACGAAACAATGCTGATTTCCAATCCCAGCTTCCCGATTTTTCCGCCATTTACTTATGTCGTCGAGGCAAGCTGGCCGGACAACTGCAGGGAACCGTACGAGGTCCTGAACGCCGGTATCTCCGGAGATTTACACAGCGACGGCTCCAATCAGCAGCTTCTCCAGCTCTACGCGAGGGACTGGCAGGATGACGTGGCGAGCGTGCACGTCGACCTGGAGCCGGTCGGCGGCGGTGTGATCCTGCTGAATCCAAACGGCACACTTCCGGATGTCTGGGAGAACAACATCTCATGCGCCGCGGGAACGTCCCCGGGAGATTACGAACTTAAGGTCTGGGCAACAAGTTCACCGCCGTTCGACCAGATCTCCACAATTTATAATTACATCACAGTGACCGTTTCAGATCCCCCGAATCCACAGGCCGAAATTTTCAATCCCGCCGAAAGGATTTCCCAGACCACCGGCGAGAGTTTCATCTGGCCGAGACACTCAATCGCCGTCACAAGCGACAACACAAGCCATGTCGTCTGGGTGGACAACTCTCCCGATCCTGAATCGAATATTTTTCATGTCTTATACACAAATAACGAGTCCGGCGACTGGGAACCACCTCAGCAGATCGATGCTGTGACCGGCATGTCGATCTACGCCACTATCGCCACCGACCCGGACGATTCCCTCCATGTCGTATGGGAGGATGAGCGCGACCATGTTCTCGGAAGCGATATTTATTACTCATCCTCGGATGATGACTTCGCATCTGAAACCATCCTTTTATCCGGCGATGACGGATACAGAAATGTCCATCCCCGAATCGAATCCGGCACTGACGGCACTCTTCATGTCACATGGCACTCGCTTGAGCTTGTCGATATCGACGAATACGAGTACGACATCTGGTACATGAAACACCCCTCCGGAAGCCCGACCTGGGAAAGCGCAATGTCGGTTGTATCACAGGAGGATATCGTCGAGGCTTTCCCGTCTATCGTTCCCGGTCCCTCAGGTTCTGTTCATATTGCATTCCAGTCGGATGTATCCGGAAGCAATGGTATTTATTTCACAAAAAATCCCGCCGGGACTTTCATCGACCCCGTTGTGGTGACACTCAATAACAGCTACCAGCCATCTCTGGATATCGCCGCCGACGGAACCATTCTCCTGGCATATTTTGATTACGGCGATGGAACCTTCACCGACATTTACGTGCGATTATCCGGTGACCAGGGCGATTCATGGGGAAGTCCGCAGGCGGTAAGCGACAGCGATGACGCATATCAATACGCGCCGGATGTCGAATGCACTTCGGATGGTGATTTCCATTTCGCGTGGCACGAGGAGGACGAGTCCGGGATTCCCGGACGGGTGCTTTACAGGGAGTACCTGTCGGGTATCGGCTGGCAGGATGAAACTGAGCTTGTTGATCCAAACGGCACAGGCGCGTTCCCCGGCATGGATTCGGACACTGACGGGCACATCCATGTGATCTATCAATTATTCACCATGATGGAACCGCCCGACAAACACAACTACGAGATATGGTACCGCGACAGCATCCCATGAGATATGGTACCGCGACAGCATCCCATAATAACCCTTACTCTTTATTAATCCTGCATCAACCCATTGAACCCCGTAGAACAGCACGGCAGTGCGTCCTTTTTTTTATTTAGACCAATCCCATTAATTATTTTTCAATTCTGCAGACATGCTGGGATTATTGAAAGTATGTAA
>CBDUUJ010000090.1:0-8481 GCA_965370205.1 uncultured bacterium | reverse complement strand
GACACATTCGATATGACGGCAATCGGTGGCACTGGCTTTGTATCAACATATCATCTTGATATCCCTGCCACCCCGTCATTCAACGTAAGCACCGGTTTAGCAGAGTACTGGGTAATCGTTGCGGAAGCCGATGAGGATTACACCAACACCTTTGGTGTGACAAACGGCGCCAACACCGACAAACTGGCAGCGTTCTTCCGCTTCGATGACCTGTACATCCACTATATGTCATACAACTTCACGCCTGTTATTAGTTCAGGTGTCGACGGGAATGCCAGTCCTATGCTCTCTACTCCAGAGACATATACCGTGACTGCCTATGATAATGATCCTCTCGATACACTGACCTACTCCTGGGATGTTACCGATGTTGCAGTAGCGACTGAGGTTATTACCGATGATCCGGGCGACGGTCTCGGTGGGTTATTGATCGACTTCACTACCATCCCCGGCGCAGTAACCGGCATGGTGTACGACATCGACTGCGAGGTCACCGACACCAAAGACATTGCCGTCGCAACAACGCTGACGGTGACGGTTGTCAACAGTCCGCCAGTCATTACATCAGGAGTTACCGGAAATGCTTCTCCACATAGCACTGAGACGTATACGGTGGTTGCAACTGATGCCGATGGTGACCCGTTGACCTGGTCATGGAACGTTCCACCCCTAATCGCTGGCAGCGCCGGTAACGGCGACGGCACGATCGCCATCAATTGGGCCGCGCTTGGAGCATCACTCGGCACGCCGTACAATATCGATTGTACTGTCACAGACAGCATCGCGGCTCCTGTGGCAGCAGCAACGCTGATAGCGACCTGCGTCAACCAATCACCAGTAATCAACACAGGTGTAGACGGACCTGCCAGTGGGTATACGTTCCAAACTGCGAACTACTCCGTCGGAGCCACTGATGGTGATGGTGATACATTAGGCTACACATGGACCGTTTTCGATCTCTTCGCAGGCTCCGCAGTTACCGTCGGCATTACTTACCACGGTAACAACATCGATGTCGATTATAGTGTTATTGGCGCAACAATTGGTGATATATTCCTCATCGACTGTAATGTAAACGATGACTGGGCGATAGTTGCAGCCGCCCAAGCATTGACCAGCATCGTTCCGTTTGTTCCTTACAACGAGACCTTCACTTCCAATATTGGAAACTGGTATGTTACACAGTATCGATATCAGGGAAGTTGCTCAAATCCAGCTGATCCTGCCTGGACTACCAACGCACCCTTTGGCCCAAGTGGCTCAGGTAACCTTCGCTATCCACCTTCCGGAACAAATAGTGGTCCACAAGGCGGTTGGGTCACAACTTGCATCAGCCCGCCATTCATGGTACCTCCAGGTTATACAGCCGCCTATATGAGGATCTACTTTACCGCGAGGGTTTATAGTTGGTATGGTAATTATTATAATATGTGTAACTGGAAGATAGCTGTTAGCTCCACACCTGGCCTTGCGCCTTTCTACTCGAATGGTAATGAATCCGGCGTTACAGTTTTGATACCGACAGGAATCTATGGTTCAACTGTAGGTGGATATAACGGCGGAACCAGCCATACAGGCGTATGGAATGCTCAACCCACATGGTATGATACTGTTGCCGGTGGATGCTGGCCTGCCAGTTTAACGCAATTTGTGGACCTTCCAATCCCGGTAAGCATGCATAACTCAACAGTGAAGATTTGTTTCCAGATGCAACCTGACTGGTGTAATGACGCCCTCACGCATGGATTTGCGATCGATGATGTTTCACTCAATCTTGTTCCTTAATAAACATTAAGCTCGATTCATATGCCCGGCTTTCGAGCCGGGCTTTTTTTTATAGTTTTTCTCCCAAGATCGGGAAGAACCCGCGTTATCAGGAGATGAATATTTTTGATCTCATTTATCAGCAACTGTACTGCCGCATATTTATAAAACCTGCCGTTAAGTGTTACAATCACTTCATTATGAGAATCCACCATATCCGACTGGCATTTTTTATGAGTGTTATCCTTGTGTTATTACCCGGCTGCGTGAATTCCACTTCCGAAGGGGAATTACCAACTGATTCTGAAAAAGTTCCTGTACATGACGAAATATCCAATTCGGATACCGAATCGTCAATCGATTTCGACGTTTTCATGGAGCAGCTTGCTCTTGAGACTGCGATCATGCTTGGGTACGATGAGTCGCTTATCTCCATTGGAGACAAGGAGTTGCTGGATTCATCCGACAGGTTATTATGGTCCGTACAACTAAACGACTCATTAGAAACGTTCGCCACGATTATTATTGATGAGGGACTTAAAAAGGTCAGTTCGATACGCTTTAGAACATCTACCGATGAAATGGTACCGTCGGCAATAGAATCGGGAGAAGGCCTTTTCTCAGGAATTGAAGAGGCTCTTGAACTGGCGGACCAGGGTTACAGGCCAGGCTGGAGAGAAAATAAGGAAAATGAAATATTTGAATATCGAAAATATGTCGCTTTTGATGAATGGGAAATATGCGTGGGGTCTATTCATATAATAACCAATCCCGAATTAAAGAAGCTGTCAGCAATCCACTGGACGGATTACGAAATGCCGGACTCCGTTTCAGTGCAGATCGACAGGGATGCAGCCATTGAAACTGCGATTTCCTTCCGGGGCAATACGGATGCGTCTCCCCTGCATGCAGAGCTTGTTCTGTATCAAACCGGACCATCCCACATTACCGACATTGCAGTTGTATGGGAAATTGCGTTTGACGATACCACAGTAAATATCCGATGCGACGATGGAAGTATTCTTTGAGCCTTAACTACTCTTTGTAAATCTTCTCGTCGATCAGGGTTTCCTGGACGAGGCGGCCACGGGGGTCGAAGCAGAAGTATTTGAAATGTTTCTGGAACTCAAGATCGACCATTTTCTGGCCGGTTCGGTTTTTCTCGATAGTGCACACAACCCACCGCTCGAATTCCTTCATTTTGGAGATATTAAAAACAACGTTTATTTTTGAGATGATCTTGGATTTGTCGTTCAGGATGAGGCAGATATCCGCCTCATAATCGATCGCGGACGAGCCTCGCAGATGATAAATGTGCAGACGCTTGGCCTTCAATCCCTCACGGTCGGCAGCGACGATGGCGAATATCGGGACTTCAGCGGACAACGCGAGATCCTTCAATCCCTGCGTGATGATCGTGACCTTCTCCTCCTCCGATGCCGGCTCAGGAAAAACGGGAACCTTCTGGAGATAGTCAATAAAGACCACCACGTCGCCGTACATCGCCTTCGCCTCAAGCACCATGCTTCGAATAGCCTGAAGAGTGGTCTTGATTGAATTACCCTTGATGAAATGGAGGTAATCCTTGTAATTATCGAGCTTCTCAAGGACCATTTTGCCGCGATGCGAATTACGGAGAAGCTCGATGAATCCCACCCTGCCCTCGCTCGCCTTTTGGATTCCGTCGACCACATCACGCTCGGTCAAACCCTGATCGAACGGTGTCGCGCCCAACGGGTTGATACTCTCGAGAGGAACAAGCCGTTTGAAAAGATAAAAAGGATCGTGCTCGTAGCAGATATACAGGCAGTGGGCCTGTCTCGACGCCGCGATATTCCTCGCGATCTGCATGCACATGATGGTTTTGCCGACACCCTGCGCGCCGCCGACAAGGATCAATTCCTTGGCCGCCGCGCCGGAGATCGCCTTGTCCAGCACATCGAAACCCGTTTCGTAGACACTGAAGCTGTGCGTCTGGCCTTTTTCCGTTTCACTGTGCAGTTGCTGGAGTATTTCGGCGACCGATTGAGGCCTGTCGCTGGCGTCGGAATCAACAGCTTTTACAAGCTCCTCCTGCACGAAATTGACCACAGTCTGTGGATCCCGCTTTGCGTCCCTGGTCATGCCGAGTGCAATTTCCATTGTATGACGGAATTTATCCCGCACATGAAAATCCCTCATAGCGTGAACAAGCCCTGCAAATTCCTCGGGCGAAGTGTCGGTGCCGGTGACAAGCTCGGTCCAGTACTCGCTTCCGCCGAATTTATCCCAGTCGCCGTTCTCCCTGAGACGTCTCTGGATCGCGCCGGTGTCAATATCCTCTCCGGCGACCATGCAATCAAAGGACGCCCTGATCACTACACGATGTCGCGACGTGTAGGAACCTGTCGCCGGACCGAAATCCCGCAGCATCCGAATCATATCGATTGTTGGTTTCTTCAGGAAAACACCAAAAAGCTCGCGCTCAAGGGCTAACTGATCCACACCTACCGAAAGAATATTTTTTTTTCCGTCAACACTCTCAGCATCAACAGCTTCGGTTGATTCATCCTTATTCTTATCCATATTAACAGCATCCGTATCGCTGGGTCCCAGGGTTTCGGTCATGGCATATGCCTCCACCGGCAGGAGTTCACCTGCCGTCACTGAAATAGTATCGATTCCGAAGGGATGCAAGGATGCTAACGAAATGAATACGATTTGATCAAATTGGAAACTTATACTGGGTTGATCCACCTACAAGCTTATCGCATTTCCAGACGTTTTCACAAAGTGTTGTTTTAACGTTCCACGTCGAGTGATAAATAGCTTCCAGAACGCTTGTAGGCGCCACCCATCGCGGGTAAAAATGATTATTTTTCCGGATTTATTTTCAGCAGGCAGAAATTATTAATTTTTCGGATATTTCATCTCATCCGCCTGTCGTGCCAGCACAATCCCGTATACTTTCGCAGATCCTGCCTCTTTCAAAGCCCTCGCGCATTCTCCCATTGTCGCGCCGGTAGTCATGACATCATCAACGACAAGAACGGTCTTCCCATCCACAAGAGACCGATCAAAAACTTTCATGCTCATCCTGAGGTTCCGGATACGAATTTCGCGGCTTAAATTCGCCTGCGGACGAGTGTAGCGGATTTTAAAAAGTGTCCTCGGAAGATACGGGATTGCATATGCACAAGCGAGAGGATATGCGAGATCCTCCGGTGGTGAAAACCCTCTCATCCTGAATGTTTTCGGATGATGCGGCGCCGGAATAATCGCATCAATCTTTTCCCACCATTTCGGGGCATTTCGAGCCGTCCAGTGAATGAGTAGCTCCGATAAATGGCGGGAGAGAGAGCGTTCTCCCTCGTATTTCCAGAGGATCACGGATCGCGCGAGGGGACCGGAGTAGCGCAATGCCGCAACAGCCTGAGTATAAGACGGGGGATGACTTCGGCATCTCGCGCATTTTCTTCCACTTTCCAGCGCCTCTGAGATTAATGGCGCTCCGCATCGCACGCAGCACTCCGAAGGATCAAGCCATTCAAAGAGCAAATTGCAATTCTCGCAGAAGCCCTGGATGTCGATCCTGTCGCATCCGGGGCATCGCTGCGGAAAAAGCAGGCTCAGCGTTCCCGCAGCTATCTCCCATAACCATGCACTATCAAGCCTGAGCATTCTCACCGATCCATCGACGATAACCGGCACCTGCAATATAAATGTATAACGAGGCTGGGAGGGAAATGCTGACGTGTAATTGCGAATTTTTCTAAAAATAATTTTGATGGTGTATTCTCTGTACTGTTTCATATTATTTCAGACAGCAGTGATTTAGACCAATTCCATTAATTTATTTCTGTTTCAATTCTGCAGGCAGGCTGAGACTGTCTCAGAATTCGTGAAAAGAATGAATCGGGCGCTACAGAAAATGCAATATCCCGTAGAACAGCACGGCAGTGCGTCTTTTTTGCTAATAATGCGCCCCATAACGCACTGCCGTGCTGTTCTACGGGTTAAAATCAATCGATAGTTTATCAATAGACCGGTAGATTGATAATTCTGAGACAGTCTCTGGCAGTCTGCGTTACGAGTATAAATATTTATTTAGCGGAATTGGTTTTAGAAATTTGCCCGAATCACTTCAGCTTTTGAGAGTCAGATCGACCCATACGCCTTCCCAGAGGCGCATTTTTTCTTTTGCGGACTGGCCCGGCCAGGCGATCTCAACCAGCCCGAATGAATTAATGAGCGCGATCGGCTTATTAAGATCGTCGGTAAGATATGTCCTTCTCATGCCGCTGATTCTGCATGACGCGACCCGTGTCACAATTTCGGTTACCCTGTCCAGCCAGCCGATCCTGTCCAGAAAACTTCTGTGGATGTTTGTCCAGGCGTTACCAAAATGATCGATATGGATAATCTTTCCGTGAATCCCGTCATCGACAAGCTCAGGCCTTGCCACATCGAGCGGAATGAGGGAATCGATTTTCGACCCGAAGGATTCCATTGGTACCCCTGCAAGGAGATGCGCCGCGGCGGGAGCGAAAATGTCCCGTCCGTGAAAAGTGTCACTGATCTCGGGAAGCATGTAATCGGGATTCTCGATCTTCACGGCTTCCCACACGATCTCCCCTTCATCCACAATATCCTTCTGCACAACAGGCCAAATGCAGCCATTATCGGGACTTACGAAATATCGATCGTGCGCTTTAAGAATAACAGCGTTGCGATCCGTGCCCACGCCGGGGTCGACTACCACGACGAAAATACTTCCGGACGGGAAATATCTCCATGACCCGTCCAGGAAAACTCCGGCGACTATGATGTTCAGTGGAGGAACCTCATGGCACAGGTCGATCACGTGAGCGTACGGCATGATCCCTGCGATGACTCCCTTCATCTGCCCGGCAAATGGATCGGAAGCTCCGAAGTCGGTCAATAGAACAATTGGTCCGGTGCTGCTCTGTTTTTGATCCGGGTTATCGCTCATTTCACTTCGCCTCCCATCGGATGATCGAGGAAGTACGTTCCCTCACTCTTACATTTTACCATTCGTTTTTCCCCGTTCCCATCATTCACGAGTGAAAATAAAACGCCATGAGTGACTGCGGTCCTGGTTCCGAGTTTCACAATGACACCTTCCAGGTACATTATTTCCCCGACGAGAACAGGCTTTCTGTACGTGAGGCTCAAACGGGTCGTGATCGCGAGGTTATCGGTTGTCATGATCGCGTACGCCATGACATCGTCAAGGACAGCCGCGATAATCCCGCCGTGTACGACACCATCCCATCCCTGGTGCTCCGGTTTGAAAGTGACCCGACTGGTTGCGCGTAAATTTTTGCGGTCGAGTTCGAATTCAAGACGCAGGCCGATCGGATTTTCCGGACCGCACACGAAGCATCCATTATCCTGCCATTTAACCTTACTTCCTGTTCTGGGAAGATTTTCTTTCGCGCTCAAATGACGATATCTTACCACGAACCGCGATCTCCATTGCTGTTCCCAATTGGCGAATCTCTCCGAGGAAATTTCGTTGCCTGGAGGAATAAAAGAGATGGGTAAATGTTCCTGGTGAGTCGCCGCATCCGAAGTGGGGGATCGCGGGATCGCATTTGCTTTCGACAAATCCTGCGATTTTCTTTTCAAGTCGATTATCGGAAAGGACCGTCCAGATTCGCACGGGTGGAATTAAAACTGTCAGGTAATCGATATGCCAGTACAGCTTGCCGGGTCCGAGGATATGCCGCGAGAGCCGTCCCCGGAGGCCGTTTCGCGCGCTGCCGGTGTAGTAGTACCATCCCGGTTTGAGATTAAACTTACCGAGTACTCCCGGTTCAATGTCCATCGGCGAAGCAAGGCGGAATTCAAGAATATAGGCGCCTTTTTCTGATGTTTTCAGCGAACTGATTTTATCCGGAAGTAATCTTTTCATTTGTTCGTAAGAATAAAAGTATTGCGGACTGGGAAGTCCATAAAACAACTCCGGGTGGCACCCTCAAGCAGCATTCGAGGCGTCAGCCGAGAATGATGCTTGTGGGTGCTCTGCTTCAAATCCTTGTATTGATGAACCGTTCAGCATGATTAATCCAGCACCCACAAACATCAGGATGATGTTTGAAGGTGCCACCCATTTCGGTTGATTCTTTGTTCAATTTATTCAATTGTGCCATTTTCAACAGCCGACGGGACGTCCGCACTGCAACAATTTTAAATTGTGAAACAGCCCCTAATACCGGAGTTAAATCTTCAGTATTTCAGTTGTCTTTATTATTACCATATTCTTTACATTCAGGCATGTTATAATCTTTTCACGTAAGGTAACAAGTAATGTCTGAAATAAATAAGAAACTTAAAGTATTGGAGCAGAGATTCAGTGAGATCGAGGAATCGCTTGCCGATCCCGCGATCGCATCCGATCCCGCTCGTATGCGCGATCTCGGCAGGGAACACAAGGAACTGCTAACGGTTGTCGAACTGATTCGCAAGCTTCACAAGACAGAAAAAGAAATTGCCGAGCTTGAGGATATGGCGAAAAGCGGCGGTCGCGAGGATGAAGAGATCAGAAAGATGGCTGCGGAGGAGCTTGAGCAGATCAGAATAGATCGTGACAATACTTTTGAAAATCTCAGACGTGCGCTTCTCCCGAAGGACCTGCGCGACTCGAAGAACGTGATTCTTGAAATCCGAGCCGGGACCGGCGGAGATGAATCCGCCCTATTTACGGCTGATTTA
>CBDUUJ010000089.1:0-8528 GCA_965370205.1 uncultured bacterium | reverse complement strand
GCCTGCTATTTTCCGCACTGCTATAATGTCCATACGGTAAAATTGAGTGCCTGTCCCCGATGTTTCAATGCATCAACTTATCAGCAATATAAAAACCGACATCCTGCCAGTCATCAACGGCGACCTCATAGCGTTGATCGAGACCATCGCGGGAATACTGTCGAAGGGTGGATCGTTACCTGCCACAAGGGAAAGGATCGAACCTGACATCCGGGAACTGCTGAATGGTCTCTACGACTGGTCAAAGGCCGATCCCGCAATCCTTGGATATCTCTACGAATCTCTTCTTGAACCCCACGGTGACAATTTAAAACAGGGACCGCGACGCAAGTCCGGAATTTTCTACACCCCTTCATACATCACGAATTATCTCGTCACCGCTTCGATCAATGCACTCAAGCCAGAGACAACCGATATCCCCCCGACCATTATCGATCCGGCATGCGGATGCGGCGCGTTTCTCCTTGCGGCATATAGAGAATTGATCGAAAAATATCCCGACGCAATCCGGTATCTGCATGGAGTCGACACCGATCCTGACGCGATCCATGTCGCACGGCTCACGCTCTGGATTGAAGACGGTTCTGATAATGATGCCTGGGAAATCCTGAGTAATAACATCCGATGCGGTGACTCATTACGGGATTTCCTCGATGATGAACATGACAGGTACCGGATCGTCGCAGGAAATCCGCCCTACCGAAATGTAAAACGCGGGATATCTACAGAAACGTATGAGTTCTGCAAGTCACATTACTCGTGCGCTGTGGGTCAATGGGATTTGTCCGCTCCGTTTATCGAACTTGCATTGGAGCACCTTTTGACCGACGGCGGGATTTGCGCCTATATCCTTCCAAATCCGATACTGCTTGCCGAGAACTACCGGCCCGTTCGGGAGATCATCCTTAAAAATGATCTCATTGCGTTCGGACCCGCCGGACGGCCGTTCGATGCTCCAGGTGTCGAAGCGAGTCTGCTTGTTGTCAGGAAAGATCGACCGGGCAAAGGGAACATCACGATACTGAACGGGAAAAAGGATCAGGTTGTCAGGGAGACGGGAATGATATCTCCGAACCTGATTAAAAGACTTCCCTTCCGGATTTTTTCGCATCTTGCCGATGATGAATTTCTCAAAGCTGTTTACGAAGGTCTTGAATCGGGAGCGCTGGTCAGGCTGGGTGATCTCGTTACATTCACACGCGGGATCGAATGCGGGAAAAAAGATTCGAGGGTCTCGATAAAAGGGGAGAGCGGGGGAAAGAGAGCGGTTCCGCTGATTGTCGGGAAGGATGTCACTGAGTATTCAGTGAAGATATCGCATGAGATTATTCTTCCGGAAGAAAAAAGGGATCGTGAAAAATTGCTGAAGGATGCCGGTCTGTGGGAAGGTGACACGCAGCTTCTTCTCAGGAGGGTGGCGGGGATGCCGATCGCGGCAGTCTCATATCTGGCTGCTTTGGCCTTAAATACGCTCTATATTGTCAGGGGAGAAAATTTTGATAAATACGCGGCATGCGCGATTTTTAATTCATCGGTATTCAGAAAAATTTTCCGTCACGTATACGCGTTCGATGACGGGCTGTTTCCATACCTCAGGACATCACAACTAAAGGAAATGCCTGTGCCCGTTGGAGCGTTGAATGACCCGGATCTCGCGGAATGGTCAAGGAGACTTCATGAAGGGAAAGGGGATTCAGGGGAAACGATGAAAAAAATCAACCGGGCGGTTGAATCAAAGTATTTCCTCCGTGGAAAAATTACTTTTTGAAACTGGCCACTGCTTCCTCAACCGTGTCAAGGATACTGAAAACAGTGTCCAGCTTGGTTATCCGGAGCAGGTCGGTGATTGATTCATTCACGCCGACCAGTATAAGGTTGCCATTGTTATGGACGCACATTTTCAGCGCGCTTACCAGTTGACCGAGACCGGCAGAATCGACGAATTCGACATTGGTAAGGTCGATGATGATCTCGTAAACTTCCCCGTTGAACAGTTTGGTCAGGTGCTCTTTGAGGTAGTTCACGCTGAAACTGTCAAGGTCACCGGAGAGAGTCAGGACAGTGGTCTGTTCGCCTATGCTTTGATCTATCTGCATTTTAAAAAGTGTTTAAATTCCAACAATGGTAAGATAGCGGGTGTTACTCCCCACGTCAAGTGGTATTTATCCAGTCTGAAAAGATATGTAGTGATCGACCGTTATTAATATCGGACTCTTATGATGGTTGATTTTCCAAATATTGGCGGTAAAATGGGCTTTCTTCCCATTATTTGGATTCCATTACCCAACAGGGGGTTTCTGATATGATAAAACCTGCCGACCGTACACTGAACGTAAAATACGCCATTCGTGACATCCTGAAATACGCGAACGAGGCGAAAGCCGCCGGGAAGGAACTGCTTTACCTGAATATCGGCGACCCGATGGTCTTCGATTACCGGACGCCGCGTCACATGATCGAGGCATGCTACAAGGCTATGCTCGACAACCATACCGGTTACGCGAACTCATCCGGCATTCCGGAGGCACGGGAGGCGGTCGACAGGGAGGTCAGGAGAAAGGGAATTAAGAATTATCATGATCTCTTCATCACCTCTGGAGTCTCGGAATGCATCGAGTTGTGCCTGACCGCGCTGGTCAATCCGGGCGAGGAAGTCATGCTCCCGTCGCCGGGATATCCGCTTTATTCAGCGGTTCTCACGAAACTGAACGCGAAAAATGTCCCGTATTATCTGGATGAAGAAAATAACTGGGAACCGGATGTCGAGGACATTAAGAGAAAAATTACACCGAACACCCGCGCGCTCGTTCTTATCAATCCCAACAACCCGACCGGGTCGCGCTATTCGAAAGAGATCCTTGAGGAGATCGTAAAACTCAGCCTGGAGCATAATTTACTGATCTTCGCGGATGAAATTTACGACAAGCTGGTTCTTGAGGGTGAGGACAGCATCTCGATAGCGTCGTTGTCCGAGGATGCGCCGATCATCACGATGAACGGGCTTTCAAAGACTTACCTTGTGCCGGGATTCAGGATCGCGTGGGCGGTTGTCAGCGGAAAGAAAGAGATACTGACCGATTACCTGGAGGCTATCAATAAGTTCCTTCGCGCGAGGTTGTGCGCTGTGACTCCGCTCCAGTACGCGATACCGGCGGCGCTTGAGGGTCCGCACGATCATCTCGACGAAATGAAAGAGAAACTTCGCCGCAGGAGGGATATCACTTTCGAGCGGCTGAACGCGATACCGAATGTGAGCTGTGTGCGTCCAACCGCGGCATTTTATGCATTCCCAAGACTGCATATCGATGAGCCGGACAGCCAGTTCGTGTTCGATCTGGTCAGGGAGACCGGGGTTGTCGTCGTTCATGGCGAGGGATTCGGTCAGAAACCCGGAACCCGTCATTTGAGAATTGTATTTCTCCCGCAGGAAGAAATTCTGGAGAAGGCATTCACGCGATTCGAGGAATTCATGGAAAAACGTGCCGGAAAAGCGGTAGCGACATAACGCCGGTGTTTTTTAAGAAAAATTAATATCCGGTACCCCACCCTTCAGGGTGGGTGATGGGTAGTACCGGATGTCCAAAGGATCCCACCCTAAAGGGTGGGGTACCGGATTATTTTTTATTATCAGTATTTTCTTCCTGCTAACTGTTCTGCAGGCTTACAGATATTTGTACCGCTGGCTTCCAGCCGGCATTATCAAACCAACCAACAGGTGGAGAAGAGATGAAGACACGACTACTCACAAGAAAAGACATCCAGAGTTTCCTGACAATGAAAACATGCATGGACGCGGTCGAAAGCGCGTTCGGCGACCTCGCGTCCGGCGGCGCTGTCATGCCCCAGAGGACCCCGATCAAGCCCGAGGGCAAGGGTGGGATTGCCCTGTTCATGCCGGCATATATCCCGAAACTCGGCGCACTTGGAGCGAAAGTTGTTACCGTGTACCCGGAGAACATGAACAAGTTCCAGATTCCGGTGACACTGGGAACCTACATCATCCTGGATGACGCCACGGGATTCCCGATCTCGATCATGGAGGGCGGGTTCCTCACCGCGATGCGGACCGGCGCTGTCACCGGAGTAAGCTGCAAGCACATGGCGAGGGAGGACGCGAAGGTCGGGATGATTTTCGGAACCGGCGTACAGGCATTCACGCAGGTTCTTGCGGTCCAGGAGGCGAGACCGCTTGAGAAAATGATGACCTTCTCAATCGATCCTCAGGAGACGAAGGATGAATTCGCGAAACGGATCACCGATGAGACAGGCGTTCCTGTGGAACAGGTTGATGATCCGGCGGCGGCGGTCGGGCGGGCGGACATCGTCGTTCTCGCGACCAGCGCGCCGAAACCGATTGTCGACGGGAACTGGTTCAAGCCGGGTGCGCATATCAGCGGGATCGGCTCACATTCTCCGGGAGCGCGGGAACTCGACACGCTGACTGTCCAGAAAAGCCGGGTTATTTTTGACTTCGTCGATGCTTGCAAAGCCGAGGCGGGAGATTTCATCATTCCTGTCGATGCCGGCGAATGGTCATGGGATCAGGCGGCGGGAAGTCTTGGCGACGTGGTTCTGGGCAACATTCCGGGCAGGACATCGGATGATGAAATCACGCTGTTCAAGTCGGTCGGTCTGGCGATCCAGGATATGTCGGTCGCCCGTGCTGTTTTCGATGAAGCCGAAAAGCAGGGAATCGGTACCGAGTTTGAGTTTTAAATCTGTAATCAGGACGAAAATCCGGAAGTTAAAGAACGTGTTTAATAATACGAATTAAAAACCCGCGTACAATACGTGGGTTTTTCAACATCTCAGGCCTTTAGTTTTTCTTTCTTCCGCGACTTACGGGATTTTTTCCTATTTTCCGCCATCGTCATTTTCAAAGACAGCGCATCTCCCAGCATTTTCCTGAGCATCGCCATCATTTCTGAGTCAGCTTCGTTCTCATCCGCAAGTAAAACGGCCAGCGGTATCTGGAAAAATGCAGCCGCTTTTCTCATAAAAGGCAGGCTGGGTTGTTTATGCCCATTCTCAATTTGTGACAGATAAGCTCTTGAAATTCCAAGCTCATTAGCCAACTCGACCTGAGAAAGACCTTCTGCAGTTCGCAGTAGACATATCATTCTTCCGATATTCATGATTAACCCTTCTTTCCCAAGATTTTGTTTAAATAAAAAGATCTTTGATCATAGAAATACAATCTTCCATAGTATGTTCAGTTAATTTGAGCTCTACTTTACAGAAACTTCTCCAGTCACCGTTTCCCATTCTTGCCATAGAAATGCGGCGGTGATGTTTCTTAATCGACTCCAGATATTCGCTCAAGTGTTTCACTAAATTCGAATCATTCTGAAGACGGGCAAGTTGTATCGTTATTGCCAGAATGTTTTCATATGATTCCGCTACTGCAAGCGCTGCTTCGCGTGAATTGAGAGAAGGATTGGAGGTTTGCATTTTCGGTTTCTCCTCAAAGCTCTAAGCTTTGCTCCTATGTTTGTTAACCAATCTATAACCAGCGTGTCCTCCAACTTTCCAAGTAAAAGATACTATAAATTGAACGATTTGTCAACTTCTACGGACCATATGTTGACTATTAGCTATGAATTTTTACGTTTCATCTACACGACCACCCTCTCCGATACCTCCTCCCAGAATGTATCCATGCCTTTTCCGGTTATTCCTGCGACGATGACATCGCCGACTGTATTATTTCCCTGACAGGTACTCCATTCTCCCTTGCGAGTTTGGCGCAGGCTTCATACTCGGGAATTCTGCGGATTATCTTTCCATCCTTCAACGCCAGTTTCACAGGGACATCCCCCCATGGAGTCGAGGCCGTCGCCATTTTTCTTTCGAGGAAATATTTCTCGACCGGATAAACCCGGCATCCGAGAGTTGTGGTCTCACTCATCAGGACATCGATAATCGAATCAACGATGTTCGCGTCGCTGATTACCGTTATCACATGTCCCGGTCTGCCTTTTTTCATCACGACCGGTGTGACATACGCATCCAGCGCGCCAGTGTCGAGCAGTCTCTCGATCACGAACGGGTAAACCCTTGGTTCGAGATCGTCGATGTTGCATTCGATGATGTAATTATCCGACTTGTGAATATCGCCGGCCTTTTTTAATTGGGTTCCGATAAAAACTCTGACAATATTCGGGATTCCCGGATTGATTCGCGATCCCGCTCCGATGCCTTTTGATTCGACAGTCATCGATGGAATCCCGCCGAATCTGTCTGACAGCGTTATCGCGATCGCGGCTCCGGTCGGTGTCACCGTTTCAGCTTCAACTCCGGCATCGTACACCGGCACTCCCTGAAGCATTTCAACGACTGCCGGAGCAGGAACAGGTATTGTGCCATGATCGCATTCCACCGTTCCGCTGCCCATCGGAAGTGGCGAGCATACGATTTTATCAACCCCCAGATCATCGAGCAGGATACATGTAGCGAGAATGTCGATAATCGCGTCAACCGCCCCGACCTCGTGGAAATGCGTCTCACCGATCGGGACGCCGTGCGCCTGAGCCTCCGCCTTCGCAAGTTCTGAGAATATCGCGATTGCGTTCTCCCGCGCTCTTTCGCTGACATCCGCTTTGTTTATAATATCCACAACATCACGGAGATTTCTCGAATGTGGATGCTTTGACGGATCGAACCCGATTTCAACCTGTGTCGCTGCAAATCCGCCCGGACGGCCCCGCTTTATAGAAATTTCAACATCGGAAAATCCAGGTGTTTCGGAAAATCGCTCAACAAGAGCCGGATTTCCCCCCGCATCGATCAGTGCAGCGAGAACCATGTCGCCTGCGATACCACCAACGCAATCCAGATAGCAGATTTTATCGCTCATTCCCTTTTTCCTTTCTTTCCCCGCAGACCGCGATACGGTGGGCGAGCGCCGCCGCGCCGAAACCGTTGTCGATATTCACCACGCCAATTCCCGCCGCGCATGAGTTCAACATCCCCAGAAGTGCGGATATCCCCCCGAAACTGGCGCCGTATCCGATACTCGTCGGCACGGCAATCACCGGACATTCGACCAGCCCGCCGATTACGGATGGAAGCGCGCCTTCCATTCCCGCTATCACAATGAGCACGCGAGTTGAACGCAGGCGGTCGAGCACGTTTAACACCCTGTGAATTCCTGCCACGCCGATATCAAAAAACTTATCCACCGGATGACCAAGATGTGCAAGCGTTTCGGATGCCTCCTCCGCGACCGGAATATCGGATGTTCCGGCTGTAACAACGCCGATAAGCGGATGCGGCAGATTATCTTTTTCAGGATATCTGAGAACTCCTGCTATTGGGTTGTGGTAGAGATCGGGAAATGTTTTTATCAGTATATCCGCCTGAGATTCATTTGCTCTCGTAACAATGACTCGGTTTTCGTTCGATAAAAATCTCTCGACAAGTCCCTTAAGCTGCTCATCGGTTTTTCCCGGCGCGAAAATCACTTCCGGAATCCCTGTGCGGCGATCCCGGTCGGTATCGAGACAAGCGTAACTGAGATCATCGATACCGGCTGTACTGTTAATCATTTCCAGGGCAGCCTCAACATCGAGCCTGCCCGCCGCGACCTCATCCAGTAATTTTCGTATCTCTTCATTATTCAATTTTTTATTTCCTTCCGATATCGTTCATGTTATCGAAGCGTCCCGGCCTGTAGCCATCGGGATCGAGAGAGATTTCCCCCCAGCCCAGATCGGTGAGTTTATCAGATATCGCGGTCATGTGCTCAACGATCTTATCGAGATCGTCCGGGTTGATATCGATATGGGCAGTTGAGCCGTAATCGCGGACACGAACAATTCCGACACCCAGTCGGCGCAGGAATTCCTCGGCGCAGTCGATCCGATGAAGCATTTCCAATGTGACATTGGTGTCGTACGGAATTCGCGTGAGGAGACATGGTGACGGCGGACGGTTCGCGACCGGCAGATTCAGGTATCCGGCGATCTCCCCGATCTCCCCTTTCCCAAGACCGGCATCAATCAGCGGGCTTTGCACTCCAAGCTCATTAACAGCGCGTGTGCCGGGTCGGTGTTCATTGAGATCGTCGATATTGCTTCCTTCAATCAGCGTTCCGAGATCGTTCTCCATGACAATTCCCAGGAACCTTTTATAAATCCAGAGCTTGCAGTGATAACAGCGGTTCCCGGTATTCATTTTGATTTCGGGAATCGACAGGATATCGATATCGATTTTTATCCACGGAACATCAAGATAATCGATGACCTGTGATGCGGATTCCATATCGGCTGATGAGATGGCGGGTGTAACAGCAGTCAGCGCGGTTACTCTGCCCGGCAGGATGGAATCTGCAACCGCAAGCAGCGTGGATGAATCAAGCCCGCCTGAAAATGCGACTGCGATTTTCCCAGGCGGCCCGAGGATATCCGCCAGGTTGTCTATGTATTGTTGAGGATTGATCTTCATCTGATCGTAATTGAATTATTATCATAACCTGTATGTAAATTCCGGACTGTCACCAAACAGCCGACGGGACTGTTAAAAAAACA
>CBDUUJ010000088.1:0-8613 GCA_965370205.1 uncultured bacterium | reverse complement strand
CTGCAGGATATCCCCGGTCCTGGGAGAAGAACTTAAAAAAAAAGCCCCATCTCGCAGGGACTTTTTTCATTTCATGCAATTTGATTTCATACAATTTATAAACCCGGATACAAGTCGAGTGACACCTGACCTGCCCGGTTAATCTTTCACAGTATACATACCTGTTCCGGAAGTACGGATTACTCATCAGGCCTATTCGGTCTCTTCCCCTTCTTCCACGGCCTGAAGCTCGTCCATGGTTTTCTTATAGCCTTTCTTCGCGGCACGGGTGACCCTTCCGGTGACATCCTTGACTGTGGAGGCGGTCTCGGATACAGTCGTTTTCACCTGCTGAGCCGTTTCACCAGCCCTGTCGGCGGCGGTTTTTGCAGACTCCGACACTTGTCCGTATGTGGCTGTTGCATGCTCACCAATTGTACCGGCGGCAGTCTTCGCGCGATCTCCCATTTCCGTAGCGAACTCCTTGAGCTGCTCGCGTGTCTCACGACCCGACTTCGGCGCGAGCAGGATACCCAGCGCTGCGCCTACAAGAAGTCCCATGCCGAATCCCGCGGTGAGAAATCTGATTGTGTCTCCCGAGTAATCACTGCGGCGGTAATCATCATCTCTGGTCATAATCTTCTCCTCTATCGATTTCGAATTCATCTTCATATCTGTCATTGTTTGAATAACCCGATTCTTTGAGTACCTGCACGCCCTGCATCACACCGGCAAACAGGCTTGTTAATGTATTGGCGATCGGAACAATCCCTTTGCGAATGGCACCGGTCGTCGCCTGGGCGTCATCGGTCACTTTTCCGACATTTCCAAGAAGCTGTCCGATCTCTTCTCCACGCTCCCCGAGTTCCTTTGTTAACGGCTCAATATTGCTGAGTGATTTCTGGATATCCTGAAGGATCGGTTTTATTTCGCCATCGATTGATGTCACCTTATCATTCAGGTTATCGATAAGTGTGATAAGCCTGTCGATTAGTCCCTTCAGAAACAGGGCAATTACAAAGAATGCGACCGCGATAAGCGCGAATCCAACACCCTGAATCAGGACCAGCCAAAGGACTGTGCTGTCCATGTTTTTCTCCTTGCGGTACTTCTCTTCAACCGAAATCCCCACACATCAGGGATTAATATTAAATTTGTTTGACCCAAGAGTCAAACTTCCCGCCCAGAGACATGGAGTCGCATCATCAATTAGGACGCATAACCATGCTCCGGGGTTTCATATACCCACTCTATAATGTCGTATCGGCAGAAATGTTTTTCAACTCAGTATAATCGGAATTTTTTTGACTCACTTTAAGATAGATTGATATACTCCCAATTGCCGGTCCACTTGAATCCATTTACCAACCCACCCTAAAGGGTGGGGTACCGGACTAAAATCCTTGTCTTTTCAACTACACTGTCCAGCCGGCAAAAACCATGGCTTACCAGGCACTCTACAGAACCTACCGACCACACCGATTCAGCAACGTAATCGGCCAGGACCACGTCGTCCGTACACTGCTCAACAGCGTAAAGCAGAATAAGGTCGGGCATGCCTACCTTTTCTCCGGACCTCGCGGCACAGGAAAGACAACCGTCGCCAGGCTCCTCGCAAGGACGATCAACTGCGAAAGCCCGGTCGATGGCGAGCCGTGCGGTGAATGCGTGCGCTGCAAAGGGTCCGAAGAAGGTCTCGGCGTATTGGAAATCGATGCGGCGAGCCATGGCTCCGTCGATGATATGCGTCAGCTTGTCGCGCAGGTCAGCCAGATTCCCCTCTCCGGCGGGATGATGGTGTACATCATCGACGAGGTCCACATGCTGTCCAAGGAGGCGTTCAACGCTTTTTTAAAGACATTGGAGGAGCCGCCTCCACACGCGGTTTTCGTGCTCGCCACGACCGAACCCGGCAAGCTGCTCCCGACAATTCACTCGCGATGCCAGCATTTCTCATTTCATCGGATTCCGGTAGATATCATCGCCAGGCATATCGAAAACATCTGCGAAAAGGAAGGTGTCGTGGCTGAGAGTACCGCGCTGAGGCTGATCGCCAGGGCAGCGGACGGCAGCGTCCGCGACAGCATCAGCATCCTCGAGCAGGCCATCGCGTATGAACCTGAAGGGTTAACCCTGGACGGGGTCAGGGATGTCCTTGGAATTCCGGACAGGCTGGATATCCGCACACTCGGCGGTTATCTGATCGACTGCGATCCCGGAGGTCTCAGCTCATCGTTCGCCGGACTGATTGAATCGGGCCGGGAGCCTGCATCAATTCTTACGGAGCTTCTCTCTCATTTCCGCGACCTGCTTTTCGCCTCGCTGGATATCGGACACTCCGATCTTGAGATGCTTCCTGAAGAGGAGCGCAGGACGGTTAACAACCAGGCTGAGAAAGTAAGTATCGATGATATCCACTGGGCGATAACATCCCTCGGGAAGTGCAACAGTGAAATCAAATGGGAGGATGAAGCTGCACTTATCATGGAGGCATTTCTCCTCAGAATGGCGTCACGGTTTGGACGGGAACCGAAAACTGAGACCGCTTATAAAGCGCCGGTTGAGGCCGAACCCGTGTCACAGGCGGAGGCGACTTTCCCTGACGCTGCATCAAGACCTCCCGCCAAGCTCCCCGGGAAAGAACCGGAACGTCCGAGTCTGACCGGCGGAAAAAGCCTGAAAAGAAAGACTGCTCCCGCAGCTCCACCCGAAGCAAAACCGCACGATGCTGAAAAAAAAGCGGTGACCAAACCTGCCGCGCAGACGGTTTCCGATGAATCAAAATTGCTTGTAATTCCCGAGGACATCGATCCATTCTGGAAAAACACTCTGGAGAGCATACGTGAGATTTCAGTAACCGAATATATCCTGCTTGCAGAGGCGATCCCGTCGCCTGCGCCGTCGGAATGGCCGGAAACAAAAGGCGCAGACACTGAACCGCTCAGTATCACACTCAAATATCCGTTTGCACGCGGCTTTCTGGTGAAACTGATTAACGAATCCGCGGTGATGAATCGAATCACATCGCGACTGGAGGAAGTTCTTGAAAGGCCCCTGACTCTGCGTGTGGCCCGAGAACGGGGTAAATCCGGCGGAGAGGAGCAGTCGGTCATGTATAACGGTGAAGGACATGTCGCAGGTTCCAATAACAGCAGCGGACCGTCACTGTTTCCCGGAGCGGGGAGGCCGGTTCCATCCGATCCCGATATAAAAAAAATTCACAACCTGATTGCCGAGGATTTCCCGGATTATGAGGTAAAGGGCAATTCCGGCAACTGATGGATTTGGTAATACATTCTGAAAAAAAAGCTGAATTGAATCAAGGAGACATTTAATGGGTTTCGATTTAAACTCAATGATGAAGAAGGCTCAGAAGATCCAGGAGGATCTCGCCGGCGAACGCGTCGAGCACACTACCGGCGGCGGGATGGTGAAGTGCGTCGTAAGCGGACTCGGCGAGGTGCTTTCGATCTCCATCGATCCTGAAGCGCTGACGGAGGGTCATGAGGTGCTTGAGGACATGGTCCTCATGGCGGTCAGCAAGGCTCTTGAAAAAGCGCAGGAACTCCAGCAGAAACGAATGGGCGGCCTTGCAGGCGGACTGAATATCCCCGGTCTGGGTATGTGACAACAACTAACTATGTCCAAACTGTTTCCTGAAAGTGTCAGACGATTGATCGAGGAACTCCAGAAGCTCCCCGGTATCGGCCCGAAAAGCGCGCAGCGTCTCATGCTGCACCTTCTCGAAACTCCGGAGGAGGATGTCCGCGCTCTCTCCGAATCCCTGATCCGGCTAAGGGAGAGAGTTGTGCCCTGCCCTGTTTGCGGAAACCTCTCCGAGAACGGACCGTGCGCTGTCTGCTCCGACGCCACCCGCGATCCCGGCCTGATCTGCGTTGTGGAGGAGCCGATAGACCTTATCGCTATCGAGCGCGCGCATGATTTTCGCGGCGTATACCATGTGCTCGGCGGACGGATCAGCCCGCTCGACGGAATTCTTCCCGAGGACCTCGCGGTCGACTCCCTCGTGCAGCGGATCACGAATCCCAACCCACCGGATATACCAATAATAGAAATCATTCTGGCGACAAACACGGATGTCGAGGGCGACACAACGGCAGGATACCTTGCCGATCTGCTGCATGAGAAATTCCCCGATCTGGTTGTGACAAGAATCGCGACCGGTCTTCCGATCGGCGGCGAACTGGATTATGCCGACCAGGTGACATTGATAAAAGCGCTGCAGGGTCGCAGGGAAGTGTAAATTAATAACGACGATTTCTCCACGTTGATCTAAATTCTCCACGTTGATCTAAACATATTTTACTGTAGCGCGGACGTCCCGTCGGCGCTACAGTATTTCCGGATTATGAGACAGTCTCTAAAGGGTGGGGTACCGGAAAAGCCTTCGTTTTTCAACAGCCCCTGGAAAGCTGGCGCTCCAGCAAAAAGACTTGTTTAACAGGATTGATCTAAAAAAACCAGCGCCCCCGGTTTTCCGGGGGCGCTTTCCAGAGACAGGAGGAGAAATGCCTCGATGGATGCAAATTCAATCAATCAGGAAGGAGGAATGCATGCTAAGAAATCTTTTCACGGTTGTTTATCAGCTTAGTTTTTAATCAGTCAGTCTCGGTGGGGAATACACACCATACTCGGGATTGTCTTCATCCGGCTCATAGAAATGCGAAGTTTCAACTCCGGGTATGTAGTAACCCAGAATCCAGTCATGAGCATTACCCTGGACATCAAGATATTGTTCATATTCCCCTTCAGCCAGGATGAAAAATGGCGCGAAACCGTCGACAACCACAACCTGGTTATCCCAGTCGGCATCATTAAGCCAGTCCTGGACAGTGTAGGTATCTCTTCTGGTTTCATGAATCAGGTGAATCACGGGTACGAGAACAACACGGCTGGAGTCGCCATGAATCTCAGGATCGAAATCATCCCAATCCATCGGATCATCGCCAAGAAGGGCTTCGCGGCCATCCCTCATCGGACCGGCCATGTTACCTTTCTTCATGGGGACCTCGTCACCAAGCAGCAGGATTCCGGGCCAGCCGAATTCCATGTTGTTCCTGAGATCGGATGCCCCGCAGTTGCCGATTGTGCCGTCATCCCGCAGTCCAAGAGCACCGCGCCATCCCTGGGAATTGTTGCCATTACCCTGACCGGGACTCGATGGAGGAGGATCGCAGCCATTCGCCCAGTCCTCGACCATCACGTTGGCTTCGCCATACCCAATTATGAAGACCTGCCCGTAATTCCATTCATTAAGATCATCGCACGGGTCATCGTTCAGGTCCGGGTTGATAACGGCGATTGGAAAACCACAGCCATTAAGCCCGCCGACAGGTCTTGGCGCCGCTGCTGTTGATCTAACAACGACTTCAATGTCTTCATAACCGAATAACTGCATGAAAAATGCCGGGACCTGTTCGGTCAGCTCAATCGTGAAATCATCGCTGGAAAAGGAATAAGTCGCTTCATCAGGATCCTCGAAATTCGCGGCCACAAAACCGGACGCCTGGATTTCAGCAACGTCTGTATCCTGCAGGAATGAAGCTCCCGCCAGAGCGCCGGCATCCGCTGCTTTCTGAAGCCGGGTTTTAACACTTACCCCTCTGCCCCAGTCAAGCACGAGTCCGGCCGCACCGAGTAAAATCGGCAACGCGATCACGAAAAGGACTAATGTGTTACCCTTTTCTGACAGCACATATCGCCGGACAGGTTTCTCTTTATCATTAGCCATTTCTATGTCCTCCAGTACAAAATCTCAGTGCTAGTCAACCAGCCTCGGCGGACTGTAAAGCCCGAAGTTCGGATTTCCAGGAACAGAAGGCATGAAGTTTCGGGTCTCAACGCCAGGAATGAAATAACCAACCAGCCAGGCCCGATCATCCAATTTTCCATCGCCATCCATATCGCCATGTTCTTCGACAGTAAGAAGGAAGAATGGCGCGAAACCGTCTATGACAACATATTCATGATCCCATGCGGCCCCGTTATCGTAGTCCTGCATGGTATATGTGTCCTGTCTCGCGGCATTGACCATATGGACTATTGGAACCATAACCACCCGGCTGGAATTAGCGTCAAGTTCAGGATCGAAATCTTCCCAGGCAATGGGATTATCTCCAAGAAGTTCATTTCTTGCCATGTGGATCGGGTTATCCATGTTACCGGTCTTTGTAGGAACATCATCGCCAATATTTGCAGTGCCGGGCCAGCCGTTCTGCATACAGTAGACAATGTCGTCGGTACCGGCATCTTCCGGTATTGTGCCGTCAGCGCCCAGACCAAGCGCACCTCTCCATCCACGGGAGTTACCATCAGGAGGATCAGGTATGGGGTCTGAACCATTTGCCCAGTCGGGCACCATGACATTGTCCTCACCGTACATGATGACGTACGGTCGACCGTAATTTCCCAGGACGAAATCATCTGCGGGATCATTGTTAAGATTAGGATTAATAATACAAAACGGGAAAGCGCCGCCTCTTATCCCCCCAACCGGGCGTTTGATTATCGCGGTGGCTCTCGCGTAAACATCCATCGTGTCCCGACCTACAAGCTTCATAAAAAAGGTTGGGACCGTTTCTGACAGCTCCACCCGGAATTGACTGCCAAGTGGTGTATAGATTTCGCCATCAGGATCAGCGAAATTCTCCGCGACAAAACTTGAAGCGTCCAGCTCAGCCTGTTCCGTATATGGCATGGCAGCCGCACCGGCAAGCGCGCCGGCATCCGCGGCTTTCTGAAGCTGGGTTTTGACCCAGACTCCCCGACCCCAGTCGAGAGCAAGGCCGGCCATAGCCAGTAAAACAGGGATGGCAATGGCCAAAAGCACCAGGGCATTACCACGTTCACTGGCAAATACCTGGAAGGATTTTCTATTCAAATCATTACTGTTCTTTTTCATAATTTATCTCCTTGGCAATCAAAGATTTTTTCCAAATCTGCAGCTTCCCTGCTACTCGATCAGGAATTCAGCCTCCGAATGCAGGTTGATTGTTCCTAAGCTGCTCACCAGACCTGCCAGAGGTGTAATGAGCTGCTCGTTATTGCGGGTTATTGAGACATAAATCAGATTATCCGGGGTGCGATCGTTGTTGTCACCGATAGGATCCCCATTGGAATCCCGTACCTCAATAGTGATCTCTTCAACATTGAGGTCAAACGATATCGTGTCCTGCATGCGGGCGATGATCTGTGAGCCGGTTTCACCAACCGCTCCTCGTCTCGCACCGAGCCTTGTCGCGTTGTCCATCTGGATCTGCTTGTGCAGAATCCAGCCGAAGTCAAACATCCCCATGAAAAGGAGAATCAGGAGAGGAGCAAGCAGTGCGAACTCCACGATGCTCTGTCCCCGCTCGCGACAATTATTACGCTGTTTATGTCTATTCAAGTATCTGGTCATCATTGTCGTCCTCCAAAAGACTTAAAAACATTTCTGTCCTTATCCCAATCCGACCCTGAATCCTAAAAAGCCAAAGGGCCCGTGCTCAAAGCCTGGAGCCCTCTAAGACTTTGTCGAGCCTTTGTCTCAGTGGGTAGCCGGACGATCTCCTTGAGACTCCTGGCTTTGCGGCCCCATTTCGCAATGGGTGTGCCTTTTTCCGCCGGACACTGGTCCGACTGATAAAGATTATACCACATTATAGCTATTTCCGCAAGGCTATATTATAATATAGATCATTAAAAAATAAGTGGTCCGCCGTGGGAGACGGCGGACCGGTCCTGAAATGGGTTAGATGGCTGTTATTGAGTGTATTTGCCCGGATATCAGGCCAGAATGTCAAGAAGCGTTTCACTAATCTCATTTGCCGCTTTCGCCATGGCGCCACCGCTCTTCGCGGTGATTTTCGCCTGCTGGACAAGCATCGCGGCATCGATTATGTCGCCTTGCTCAATCGCCCGGACAGCACCAAGCATCAGCTTGTCGGCCCGTTTGAACGACTGGGTAACGGCAAAATATACGCCCGATCCCGGATTTCCCGGACCAATAATCAACTCTTGAACGCTCCTTAAAGAGATTGATCGTCTAGACTTCAATTTCGACCCTCCAGCCTGAAACTTTAAGGGTTAACGGCAAAAATGACCCATTTGCCGCCTTGCCATCGTGATGATCCTGGGTTAACCTGCCTTCCGAAATGCACCGATTATTCTTATTATTGATATTTTCGATATTTCTCCTTGCGGGAGGGGGTTGTATGTCCTACACGCCAAAGGAATCCGATCCCGGTCCGAAGCCGATTTTCAGTGTGAGCACCATGAGCGGCGCCTCTCGCCCGTTGATGATCGCGCATCGCTGCGGGGCGGGTCTGGGACCGGAAAATACATGCGGCGCGGTTGTGCAGTCGAGTTTCTTCCGTCCGGATTTCCATGAGATTGATATCAGGCACACATCCGATAGTGTCGCGGTCTGCATGCATGACGAATTCCTGGATCGAACGACAAATATGAGCGGAAATGTGGTGGATTTGACATGGAGTGAAATTCAGGATGCCGACGCGGGGAGCTGGCAATCCAGCACATATATCGGCGAGCAGATCCCGACATTCGAGAGGATGCTCGACTGCGTGAACCCGTCGCCGCTCGTAATCGAACTTAAGGAACCTGAAATAACTTTGA
>CBDUUJ010000087.1:0-8666 GCA_965370205.1 uncultured bacterium | reverse complement strand
ATCGAGTCGAACGCGTATCCGGGAATCACAAACCGGTTCCTTGGGAAACGGGCATCGGTGATTTTTTCAGCCTATCCTGAAGCCGGAAAATATTTCCCCGGGAAAAAGACTGTCGCGATTGTCTCTCCCGCGAGACGGGATGTAATTCAGAGTAGCCGATCCGATGCAAGATCGGAGCTTGGTCTCGACGATAACACTGTGATGATTCTCGCGATGGGCGGCAGTCAGGGCGCAACCACGATCAACCGGATTCTTCCAGACGCGGTTAAACTTCTGGCTGAAAAAAATCCCGAGCTTGATTTCCGGGTTGTCCATCAATGCGGCCAGGGAAAAAAAGACCGGGTAAAAATCGACCGGAATATTCTGCCGGAATCGCGATACGAGCTTGTGGAATTTATTGAGGATGTCCCGACGTTCATGGCGGCTGCGGATGTTGTGGTGTCGAGGGCGGGAGCATCGACGCTTTTGGAGATCGCATGACGGGAACTGCCGTCGATTCTGATCCCCCTGCCCCATTCGGCGGAAAATCATCAGGTGAAAAACGCAAGGGCATGGGAGTCGGCGGAAGCTGCGTTTTGTATTGAGGAAAAAGAGCTGGATGCGTCGGTTCTTTCTGAAATGCTGGGTAAACTTACAGCCGATCCGGAGAAACGAAAATCGATGGGCGAAAAGGCAAAGTTCTTCGGAGACCCGTCTGCGGCTGAGAAGATCGCGGACCGGCTGGAGGAATTCATCAAACCATACCGTGTTTCTTAACGTCATCATACCGGCCTACAACGCGAGCGCGACTATCGCGGGTACGATCAAGTCCGTATGGCGCAATCGCGGGAATTTCGACGGTGAATTCAATATAACGGTCGTTGATTCATCCGATCCCGCAACCGATAAAACGCATGAATTGATCCGCTCGATGGATTTCAATATCAATTACGTGCAGCTTCCGGAAAAGGCATATCCGGGCAGGGCGAGAAATATCGGGGTTCAGAAAACAAGTGGCGATGTGCTGTGCTTTATCGATGCCGACGCTCGCGCCGATGACGGCTGGCTTACAGCGATACATGATTATCTGCTCGAAAATCCGGATGTCGGCGCGGTCGGAGGTCCGGTGCTGAACGGAAATCCGGATGAGGGTTACAGCCGTCTCGCGCACTGGTGCGAATTTTCGGGATATGGTGCTCATGCGCCCGAAGGTGTACGGCGGGTCCAGCCGACTGTAAATGTCGCCATTCGTAGGGATGTGTTTGAGAAATATGGTCCGTTTCTTGAGGATCAGTTTGGAAATGAGGACGTCTTACTTTTCAGCCGGATGAAGAAGGCCGGAGAAAAGCTTCATTTCAATCGAAAACAGCGGGTACATCACCGGAATAAAACGAAGCTTGAAGATATTTACGGTCATCAATATCGTCTCGGGGAAAGCACCGGACGGGCGCGCGTGATGTACGATCTTCCGGGTTCCTTTCTGGCCCGTCCGGGTGGGTCGATTCTCGTTCCTTTTATAAAGACGCACTTCATCGGCTGGCGACTTCTCACACAGGAGATTAATGAATTCCCGTCATTTCTGATAAGCTGGCCTAAGGTAATAAGCGCGATGTGCCATTTTGCCCGTGGATTTAATTCAGGATCGGAAATGGCAAGGAAGGAAATGAAATGAGCGAACTGGAATTCACAGGCGAGCGGCTTGTGCCGGATAAGAGTCCGTCGAAACTGGAAGCGGAGCATCGGGCGCGCTATGAGTTCGCGTGCAGACGGATTGAAGGCAGGAAGGTTCTGGATATCGGATGCGGCGCGGGTTACGGAAGCTACATGATGAGCGCACATGCAGGTGATGCAGGCGTTGTCGGTGTGGATATCGATGAAAGTACGATCGGCTACGCGAAAAAAAACTATGAGGCGTCGGGGCTGAATTTTATGGTCGCGGATGTGACGAGGGTTCCGTTTTCAGATAATGAATTTACTGCGTGTGTGTGTTTTGAAGTTATCGAGCATATTGAAAATCCGGAGGAATTACTGAAGGAAGCTGCGAGAGTTCTCGATCCGTCGGGGATTTTTATCGTCAGCACTCCAAACGGAGCGGTGAAGGTTTCGTCACAGCCGAATCCGTTTCATATGAAGGAATTCAATCTGAGTGAATTCACAGAATTAATCAGGGCATATTTTCCGGAAGACAAATGGTATCTTGATATCAGCGGTCAATTTATCAGGGGAAATAATTATTCGAAAGCGGGAATATTTTTCAGGAATCTGTACCTGGGACTGAAGGGAATGGTTGGAGTAAAGCCCAAAGAGGAATCGTTACACAAAACAGAATCATTAACCGAATCCGGAAAATCGAGTGAACCGGATGTGGAATTTGAATTCATGACTGAAGATGCAGAGCTTGCGGAGTATCTTGTCGCGGTCGTGAGAGGGAAATAGAAGATACGGTAGATACGGGGACAGGCACCCGTTTTTGGTTTCCGGGAATATAGCGGATTTGAACGTTTACTTAAACCAAAAACGTGTGCCAGTCCCCCTCCCTATACCAGTCCCCTTTTCTATGCCTGTCTCCTTTCCTATGCCTGTCCACTTTCCATTTATAAATATTATGCCGCCCACAAACTTGATCCTGTTTCTACCAATCCTGGATAACCATCGTGTTTGTGGGTGTCATTTTCATCGTCAATCATCCAGAAAAAGACACCCACAAACCCGCAGATTATTAAAAAACCGGTCGAGACAGGATTAAGTTTGTGGGCGGCATATTTTTCATTAAATGTCACTATTGTCCAAAAGAAGCAGCATCGATTTGTTGTCATTCAATATCTTTTATCCAGAATAATGCAATCCAGGGGACTGGCACGCAATTTTACCGTACTGTTTTTTCCGGTTTTCAATAAAGTCTATACGGTAAAATTGAGTGCCTGTCCCCGGTGTTCATAATACTGCTTCCTAATCCACCACGATCACCGCTGCGCCATCGAAATTTCCAGCACGAAGGTCATTTAAAGCATCATTCGCTTTTTCCAGTGGATAGGGATTCACCTCGGTTTTTACGGGGACTTTCGGCGCGAGAGCAAGAAATTCCTCTCCATCCCGACGTGTGAGATTCGCGACCGATTTAATCGAGCGCTCGCCCCATAAGATTTCATACGGGAACGACGGGATATCGGTCATGTAGATACCCGCGCAGACGACGATTCCGCCTCTTGCCAGATCGCGCAGAGCTTTCGGAAGAAGTTCACCGACCGGAGCGAAGATGATCGCCGCGTCGAGGAGATCGGGTGGAGTTTCATCCGAGCCGCCTGCCCAGACAGCTCCGAGACTTTTAGCGAATTCCTGCGCGCTTGTGTCGCCGGGACGGGTGAACGCATAAATATCCCGATCCTGGTATTTCGCGACCTGCGCGATGATATGTGCCGCAGCGCCGAATCCATAGAAACCGATTTTTTCAGAGTCGCCGACAAACCTGTACGATCTGTATCCGATCAATCCCGCGCATAACAGCGGCGCTGCCTGGATGTCGGGATAATCTTCAGGAATCGGGAAGATGAATCGTTCATTCGCGACATGAAACTCCGCGAATCCGCCGTCGATATCGTAGCCTGTGTATTTTGCGTTATCGCAGAGATTTTCGAGGTCATTGTTGCAGTATTTGCAATTACCGCAGGAGTTACCAAGCCAGGGCACCCCTACCCTGTCGCCGATTCCGGATTTCTCGACACCGTCGCCGATTTTTATTACTGTGCCTACGATCTGATGACCGATTATCAGTGGGAGTTTCGGTTTCGTGAGTTCACCATCGACGATGTGGAGATCGGTACGGCACACGCCGCATACGTGGACTTTCATCAGGACCTGACCGGGTCCGGGTTCCGGGTCGGGAACATTTTTGAGTTCGAGAGGATGTCCGGGTTTTTCGAGAATCATTGCGCGCATGGTTTGTTTCTCCGTTTTGTGATGATGACGGGACGTCATCACGCCGGGCGACGGGACGTCGCCCCTCCATATTAACAGAATGAGGTCGGGATATGGAAACCTATCCGGTTGCGATACATCGTGCCGACAAGTAGAATCATGTATTGCGCCCGCGGAAAATTGCCGGGCTGGTTATTCATTTGGACGATAACTTAAAAAAAGGCAATGATCCCGATAATCTGCCCGAGAATTCACCAGACGATCTGACGGACGAATTACCGGATGATCTTCAGGATGATCTGACTCTGTCAGGTGCATCCGGCAGGAAGGATCGCGGGGATGAATTCACGGCTGACACGGAGGCCGAATCGGTCGCGCGCGGGACGTTTGTGATCCTGCTGGCGCGGATATTCGGGCTTGGATGCACTTTCGTCACGATGAACATCGTCCTTCCGAACATCATGCCGGAGGGCGCGTTCGGGAATTTTCAGGTCCTGATGAGCTTCGTGCTCGCGTTCGAGATCGCGCTGCATTACGGACTCCCGGCGGCTGTGAGTAAATTCATCGCCGAGGACCGCGCGTTTCTCGGGTATTTCCTTACGAAAGGTTTTAAGCTCCAGATATGGTTTAGCCTGATTCTTTTCGTTATCAGCCTGATAATCAGCCCGATCGCGACCTGGTATTTCAAGGAGAATCTCACTTTCGCGCTGTTGTTTGCGCTGGCGATGATCGATATCCCCGCCTACGCGATGTACAACATCCGGATGAGCGTCCTGAACGGGCTGAGGCGATTCACAAAGGAGTCGTATACGGTCATCTGGTACAACGCGAGCCGGACCGTAATGACAATCGCCGGGGTTCTCTGGGCTTATAACACGGGAAATATCGAATGGATGATCCCGCTGGCTCTTATCGCGAATTTCCTTTCGAGCCTTGTAGGGCTTTACTGGAGCGCGCAGTACACGAAGGGATTTGAGGAGTACCGCGAAGAGGAGGGAATGCTCCGGACAATTATCCGGTTCATCACGCCGAATATTGTCGCGATGTTTGTCTACCAGGCGCTGTTGAAGGTCGATCTGTGGTGCGTGAAAGGATTTATCACATCCGGTTTGAGTCCCGACATTCCCGCTGAATCCGAGATGTCGGATCAAATCCTGGGAAGTTACGCGTTCGCCGGACTGATCGCGCTTATTCCATCCCTGCTTTATCATTCGCTGTATCCTGCGCTTTTCCCGACGATAAGCTATCACCTGGGACAGGGAAACATCGATAAGGTGAGGAAAATAATCGTTCAGGCGACAAAGGCGGGATTTATCGTTTTACTGCCGATATCGGTCGCCATGTGCGGGACATCCAAGGAGATATTCCAGATTCTTGTCGGCGGCAGGTACCCGTTCGCGTGGGAATATCTGGGAGTACTTGTTTTCGCGATGGCCGCCTATACGCTTTATCTTTCGGCAAGCATAATCATCATCGCGTCGAATCATCCGGAATATCCCCTTAAAAATGTGACATGCCTGCTGGTCAGCGCGTTTGTTCTGAACTGGCTGTTCATGAAAGTGGTGCCGATCAATATATTCGGACCTGACGACCCGGTCGGACGCGCGCTCGCGGGACCGGCGGTCGCGATCATTGTCGGGCTGGTCGGGACATGGTTTTTCGGGCGATGGATATTTCTCCGTTATGGGGTATTCTCAAACTGGCTTGAGGTAGCCAAAATCAGCATCGCGTGCATTATTCCGGCACCGATCCTATGGCTCGTCTCATGGTCCGGATTCATGGTCGTCGGGGAATATTTGATATACTTCATCCTCTATTCTATACTACTCTTTCTGCTCGGGGCGTTCGATCCTGACGAAAAAAATAAGATACTAAGGTTGATCCGTTTGAAACCAAAAAGAGATGCGGATCAGTGAACTTTTTTATGTCTGAATGCCTCGTAAGTATTCGGGCAATTTCAGAGGTGGCTGTTTAATGACTGATAAAATGACTGATAAGACAAATAACAAGGACCGCGATGAACTGTTCTGGCTGTTTCCGGTACTGCTCGTGGTTGCAATCATCGGGATAACCATCTGGGTTAAAGCCGGGACCTTCGCAAGCGAACCCAGCGGCAAAGGCCTGGGCGGTCCTGTACCTGAGGGAGCTCCCAGCGGACAGGTCTCCGGTGTACAGGGTGAAAGCGAAATAATCATTCCGGATATCGACGATTCCGGAATCCGGACGATCGACCAGCTCTCCGAACTCCTTCAACAGGATGTCTACCAGGATGAGGAAGAGCCGGTCGGCGAGGGCACCTATATGGAAAGTGTTGAAAACAATCTGGAGCTGAAAATCGTCATCCGGTCGGATATCGAGGAGGAAGGCAACAGCGACATATATCTCATCGATGAGACCGGCTATAATTTCACGCGCCTGACCGACTGGGACTCCGTCGAGAGTTTTCCTTCCATTTCATCCGACGGTTCCCGTGTATATTTTGCCAGCGACTACGACGACGACCCGAACAATCCGAACCCGTTCACAAAAAACACCGAGATTTACATGATCGACATGGCGCTGTTCGGCACGGATGATTATGACGGACCGGTAAGATTGACCTACAACAACGAAACGGACTACGGGGTCAGTGTTTCGGCGGACGCATCGAGAATGGTCTACATGTCAGCCACAAAGAACAACCCGGACAACCCGGTTCTTATGCTCGCCGACGGTGACGCGAACCATGCGCGGGTGGTCGCGGATGTGCGCCTCAAGAACGCGGTTCCGAAAATTTCCGGCGACGGGAATTACATCGTCTATAACTCATTCTACGATGGCGAGATGGACATCTACCTCTATGACATCCAGCATGATTTCACCGTGAATATTTCCAATTCCGATATCCCGGAGTATTTCCCGGCAATTAATTACGACGGCTCGGTTATCGTGTATGAGAAACTTCTCGGGGGCACACCGCAGGCTGAAGGATTCATCGAGCTTTACAAGTGCGATCGCGACGGGAACAACGAGCAGCAGATAACACTGAACAGGTTCGCCGACACTTTCCCGGCGGTCACCGATGACGGTCAATGGGTTATTTTTGTGACCAAGCGATGGGATTTCTCCGGCGACGGGCATTACGATGAAGCGCTGTTCTACATGGACATAAACGGCGAGAACACATACAAAATCACGAAGGACCCGTTCTACGAAGAACAACCGGATGTGTAGGTTTTTCGGTTAATGACCTTTTTTCAAATTGCGTTGTTGAAATTGCATTGTTAAAATTGCATTGTTAAAATTGCATTGTTGAATAATCAAAATCGACCATTGGGTCGGTTTTTTTTTGTACCGCTGGCATCCTGCACTAATATATTTAGTAACTATAACCCAACTATGCCGCCCACAAACTTGATCCTGTTTCTGCCAATCCTGGATAATCATCGGGTTTGTGGGTGTCCTTTTTATCGTCAATCATCCAGAAAAAGACACCCACAAACCCGCAGATTAATAAAAATTGGTCGAGACAGGATTAAGTTTGTGGGCGGCATAATTTAATATAACTATAAATCGAGAAGCATTGTGTGTTTTTTTCAACAACCACTTCAAACCGGCAATACAAGAAAATCCCCGCTTTTTACACGGGGATTGCTGTCCATCTAACTCCGTCCATCTAACTCCGTCCACCTAACTTCATTTGAAGGCTTATTTAATAATCTATTTCGCGGTGGCCATCTTGCCCTCGGCCTCGACCAGATCGGGTCGAATCGCGTAGCCGTGCGAATTTGCGTAGTTGCGGAACACCTTGAGCATCTTCGATGTGATCGGTCCGGCTTTTCCCTCGCCGATTGTGTATGAGCCGATCTTGATAACCGGGATAACCTCAGCGCCGGTTCCGCAAAGGAACACCTCATCGGCGGTGAAAAGCTCGAACGGTGTAAACACGCTCTCA
Organism: uncultured bacterium; assembly: GCA_965370205.1. GTDB lineage: Bacteria > JAJVIF01 > JAJVIF01 > JAPKYR01 > JAPKYR01 > CBDUUJ01. Next base: position 838 of record CBDUUJ010000087.1, on the reverse strand, counting down.
TGAACTTCATAGCCCTCTTTACTCGCAAGGTCCATTAGCGTTTGCCTTGTGATACCGGCAAGAATTCCGAGATATTTGGGGGGGGTATGGAACACTCCGTTCTTGATGAAGAAAATATTATCCGCCGTGCATTCCGACACGTACCCGTCGTGGGTAAGCATGATTCCCTCGATTGGTCCCATAGTCCCGCCGTTCTCGGCAAGCTTCCTCGCGTACTCGACCTCCATCACGCCGAAGATATTGCTCAGGTAGTTGCAGCTTTTAATGCGGCAGTTGAGCATATCGTGGCGGATCTTCCGGGTCTGGCAGATGATGACTTCCAGGCCTTCCTGATATGCTTTCTCAGGATAGAGCTGGAGGATGTCGGTGATTATTACCAGTGTCGCGCCCTTTGTGCATTTACGGGGATTGATTCCGAGGTCGCCCTCGCCCCGCGAGACAACCAGACGGATATATGCCCGGTCGTAATGCTCATTGGTGCAGCAGACCTTGATAATCTCCTCCATCATGGTTTCTTTACTCATGCCGGGATCGATCTGGAGCACCCTGAGGGAATCGTAGAACCTGTCCATGTGCTCTTCAAACTTGAAAATCCGTCCGTTATAGATGCGGATTCCCTCGAATGTGCCGTCACCGTAGAGAAATCCGTGATCGTACGCCGATACGCTGGCCTCCTCCTTCGGGTACAGCTTACCGTTCACATAGGTTTGTATGCCCATGAGGCTTACTCCTTTTTTTCCGATCAGAATCGAATGCCCGGAAAAAAGCATGTGTCCTTTCAACCGCTTCCGGGAACGGGAGTATAACATAACAGTTATGCAGGCTCAATCGTTTTGAG
>CBDUUJ010000086.1:0-8688 GCA_965370205.1 uncultured bacterium | reverse complement strand
ACCCTATCGCTTTGTTGCTGTGTCGCTCCATATCAGAACAGCACGGCAGTGCGTCTTTTTTGCTAATAACGAACCCCATAACGCACTGCCGTGCTGTTCTACGGGTTAAAATCAATCGATAGTTTATCAATGGACAATGAGTTTCCCATCCTGAATGCTGGGCTACCGGAAGGGCTTTTTTTTTGTGCTCCCCGACATGGATTTTAATAAAATACTTGACTGGACCATGTCCATGCTGATATCCTACCGGGTTCATATAGCCGGGTACTCGCCCGGATGTTATTTGTGTGCCCTTGACGGCACCGGCATATGAAAGTATGCGGAGGCGCATGTGTATAAGATTCTTTTATATTTCGGCTCAAGACAGATAAATCCGTTGTGGCTTACATTAATAATCATAAGCCTGCTCCTGCTGGCGCTGGCGCAGTCATATGCAAGCGCCAAGAGGATGCGATTCGGTCCCGCGCTCGTTCTCAGCCTCGGGTTTCTCGTCGTAGGCAATACAATCACGTATTTCATATTCAAAGCGCTGTTTGAGCAGCAGCTCCTTCTGGCTCAGAATATCGACAGCCTCACCCAGTATACCTTCGAGCATATCTCCATCTACAGTTATGGCTTTATGCTGATGGTTTCGTTTGTGATCGGTACCATCTGGCTTATTACCCAGGGAAAAAGAGAGAAGCCGAAGGTCGAGGCGGACACGGTACTTGACCTGATGGTATTTATTATCATCGGTTCGATAATCGGAGCACGTCTTATCTATGTACTGACTCAGTGGGGAGACTACCAGGAGCACAAGGAAAATATTCTGAGAATAACCGAGGGCGGCCTGTCTATCCATGGCGGAATATTAGGAGCGCTGGTTTTCGGCTGGGCGTATTGCAGGATCAAGGAACTGGATTACTGGAAAATGGTCGATTTCGTCATGCCGAGTGTCGCGCTTGGAATTTTCTTTGGACGAATCGGGTGTTTCCTGAATGGGTGCTGTTACGGGATCGCGTGTGGCGAGGGCTGGCCTGTCGGGTTTGTTTATCCCAACGCGGCCACCTGGCAGGAAAGGGGACTTTCGCCTGATCTTGCTAGTTTGTATGATGCCGGTCATGCCGCGATAGGTCAGTATGCGAGGCATCCGGCGCCGATTTATGAGGCGATCGGCTGTATTCTCGTTTTCTGGTACCTGATTAACTTCAGGAAGAACAAGGCTTTCAAGGGTCATATCTTCCTGATGTTTGTCTTTCTGTATTCGGTACTTCGATTTATCGTGGAGAATTTCCGGTTCGGGAGTCCTGACGATCCCATCACGCCGGCAAAGGGTTCATCCATCGTTCTGTGGCAGTTTATCACCGTGGCTCAGCTTGCGAGCATAATACTTGCCATTGTTGCGCTGTTCCTCATGCAGGACCTTAAACGCCGCGCCATGCTCACGAAAATGCTTAAGGATAAGAAAGATGAGGTCGAAGTGAAGGAAGAACCGGAAGAACCGGAAAGTGAAGAGGATGAGTTAGCGGAAGAAGAAGAGGGAGAAGAAATTGTAATGGAGGGCGAACCCGATTCAGAGTTGATGGACAAGTCGGATGCCGGCGATGAGATTGAAGAAGATCCGGAGCCTGAAAGCGTCTAGATAGCGGATATCAAAGTGAAAATCGAAAAACCGCCTTTTGTTTCCGGGCGGTTTTTTTTGCATAACTTAATGTTTCTTGAATGATATTAAATGGTAATAATGACTGAGCCAATGCGTATGTTCTTGAACTTTGGCTTCAAGCTCAATATAATCTGATTAAACAACGGGAGCAGTATCCCGTTGAATCTGAAACAAGACTAAACAATCAGGGAGACCGTATACTATGCGACGCCTTATTGCAATTCTTCTTTTATCGGTAATGTGTCTGCTGCCTGTAATGTCATGCGTGCCCGGCGGTTATGAGGGAGATAATCCCAGCCGTCCGGAGGATCAGCAGGTGGATGTCGATGAACCTCAGGAAGATGGCGATGTTACTCCTGAGCCGGAGACTCCACCAGCTGAACCGGAAGAACCATCTGGCGAATAAGACGCTGACTGTTGCATCAGCAGCAAGGGAGCACTTTATGGGACAAATATCCCGAATCACCGTATCCATTCTTTTCGGAGTATGTGCCGTTATCCTGATTGCATGCCCGGGGGCTATCGAGAAAAATGAGCCGGGTCCGGGAGGCCTTCCGAAAGGGATTGTTGAGGAGGGGACTCCGCCTGAAACGGAGGAGGATTTCCCCATCTATCCGGGTGCGGTAAAACGCGCAAGCGGAGTCTATGATTCCAGAGATCCGATCTTTACCGTTCGTGAGTATTATGTCGAGCTTCTCGGAATGGAGCCCGTGATACTGGATGAGCGGGGTGAGGCTCTGACATTTAAGACCGATCAGTATACTCTGGTCCTTCTGCCTATGAGTTCAGCGTCCGGAGGCGGGACGGAGATCAGCTTCCAGTCCAAAGACCCGGCTGAATGATATCCCGGACGGGAACCTTCAGAACCCCCCGGCATGTTGTCGGGTGGAACTTTTTTATTATCAATACGTCTAAATTTTCTACCTGAACTTCCCGGGGCGCATGATAATGAAAATCCGCCCCGGCTTATGAAGTCTGGTGTCCCGATGTCGAGGGATACATAGCGAGTGTGAAAGATGAAACTCGCATAGCCCGTCGGGAATCCGCCGAAAACGCCATGGCGGTACGGGCACGTGACAGCCGGCTCGTCTCACGTACCCTTGCCGGCGATGGCGAAGCATTCGAAGATCTGGTCCTGTTATATTACGACCGGATTCGGGCGCTGGTCTATCACCATCTTCACAGGGAGGACGAGCTGGATGACGCACTCCAGGAAATCTTCCTCAAGGCATACCAGGCTCTCCCCAATTTCAGGAAGCGCTCGAATTTCTATACCTGGCTCTACAGAATCGCATCGAATTACTGTATCGACCGTCTCAGGAAAAAACGGCTCGAGCTTATCAGCCTTGACGCGTCCGAAAGCCGCGATTCCATCGAGGCCAGACTTCCCGGAAGTCCCAATTCTCCCGAGGACAGTTTCACAAGTTCAGAACGGGTTAAACTGGTACGGATGGCGCTTGATAAGCTCGATCCGATCTATCAGAACATCCTCGTGCTCAGGGAACTGGAGGGACTTACCTACGAAGAGCTGGTGGAGAGCCTCGATATCGGCATCGGCACGGTCAAAAGCCGGCTGGCGAGAGCCAGGGCTGAATTGAAAAAGATTCTTGAGGAGATGGATGTAATCTAGGATCATAACGAGAAGAAAATGAACTGCGAAAAGTGCCAACAGCTTCTGAATGCCTACCTCGACGGCGAACTTGAGGGAATCGAGTTCGATGAGGTCGAGGTGCATATCGATAAGTGCCCGGAATGCCGATCCGAGCTGGATCAGCTTGTCAAAATGCGTGAGCTTCTGATGGATTTAAGGAGTGTAGAGGTTCCCGAGGGCGAAAAGGAAGCGTTTATCGAGGCTTTGAGGGCGCGTCTTAAAGCGGAAGGAGCCAGGGAACCACAGGCTCGTCGAATGGATCTCCGTCCGCTGCTTATTGCTGCTATCGTGGTTATCGTTTTTCTTATGGTCTTCATCTCAGGGCATCGCAGGGAGCCAAACCTGAAAATCGCTCCCGCTTCGGGATTGAATGCGATGGAGAACGCGGTGGTCGACGGAGTGGTCGCGGGTGTGCTTGACGATCACATCGTGGCCACATCCGGTGATTTCATGACCGATCCGGGTGTGACCAGCGGAGAGGTTGTTGCGCTGTGGAGGGTGGTCAAGGGTACGCACAGTGACCTTTTCAGGCCTGCGGAATGAGATTAATGAGAATCAATGAATAATGACCGGTTTTAGAAAAATAGCATTAATTATCCTGGTTGTGATTGCGGTCATAGCTGTCATCGGTGCTGCCCTTATTGCGATTTGGGCAAGGCCGAACCGTCTTTCACAGGACAAGTGCACGGAAATGGTGCGATTGACATGGGCGCTTGCGCAGGATGGCGTTCCGGTCGGCGACCGTGTGTTTGAGTATCGGCTCGGCGAACGTGTTTACAGGGAGAAAGTGGATCGATCCGCCACCTTCAGGTATTCCGTAATAACCGGGATTATCAGCGACCTGTTCCCGCAGACCGAACCGGATGACGAATTTTTTGGCAGGCTGAAAATCCGGCATATGGGGCGCGTGAGAATAGCCGGCGTTTCATGCGAGAAAATCAGGCTTTCCCCGCGTGAATATTCGGGCGGTTCGACTGAGCTTTGGATCGATCCGGAAACGAACCACACCATGAGCTGGCGGCATCTCGATACGGACGGCAGTCTGATTCGCGGGTATCGTTTCAGGGAAATTGATAACCATGCGGTACCCGTTAATGAAATTCCGGAAACGGATCGGGATTCCAATGTTGTTCAGGATTCGTCCATACCTGGAAACAGGGAACTGATCCCGGCTGACGCATTGCGGGAGTTGTGCGAAATCCGCCAGGTGAGTCTTCCCGAGTGGGTGCCTCCGGGATTTGAGCTGATCGGCGGTCGGCCAATGCATTCGTTCGATCCTCCGACCGAATTTGACGGGATGAACGAAATCGGGCGAATGGTCGACAGGCCCGACATGCCGAATATTCCCGGCAGAGGACCGGCAATTCGGCAGTTCCAGGTGATTTACTCCGATGGATTGAACACTATTTCCGTTATCCAGCTCGCGACCGGTCGAGTTGTAAATGCTCGGATGGATCCTGAAAAGATCCAGGGCGTTCTTGATGCAAAGGGCAGAGAGGTCAACCGGATCTTTCACACATCGATGGTCTCAAGAGTTCTGCCCGGTGCGGTGATCATCGTCATTGGTGATGTCGCGCAGGATCATCTCCGGCAGGTGATCGGCAGTATCCCCGATCGACCCATTGAACCGGACCCCAACGCTGTTGGTATCCGACCACCCGGACCGGGACGTAACGGTCCGATGTCCCCGGACCCGGATCGCCCGCGTTTCTTCGATCCAAGAGGCAGACGTCCGGATAATCTCCCCGATCCGAATCAGGAATGAAAAAGGAAATCTTTAGTAGAAAAGTCATTATATAATTCCCCGGCTGTAAAGATCGGGAGTTTTTATTTGTTAAAATGTACTTCATAACAGCGCCGATGATACTGCGTATGCTGGTAAGCAGGTCATTATATGAAACGGATCATCTCAGTCTCACGTCGAACCGATATCCCCGCATTTTACGGGGAATGGTTCATGAACCGCTTGAAAGCAGGGTTTGCAGGCTATGTCAATCCGTTTGGCGGACAAAAATATTTAATTTCCCTTAAGCCTGAGGATGTCATCGCATTTGTTTTCTGGTCAAAAAATTACAGTCCTTTCATTGAGCGTCTTCGCATTATTGAATCACTGGGCTATAAATTTTATTTCAACTACACTATCACAGGGTTGCCGAACATTTTCGAGTGCAATCTGGTTGAACCGGAAGCTGCCATCGATGCGCTTAAAGAAATGAGCCGGATGTATTCCCCAAAACATATCAACTGGCGGTACGATCCGATCATCATTTCCGATGTGACTGATTATGACTTCCATATACGGCATTTCGGAGAGATGGCTTCAACCCTTGAAGGTTATGTCGAACGTTGCTATTTCAGTTACGCTATTCAATATGGAAAGGTCCAGAGGAATTACGAGAAATTCCAAAAACAGCATGATATAAAGATTGATGACCCAGGTTTGGAAACGAAATTACAACTGGCTGGCGAGCTGGCAGATATCGCATCCCGGCATGGCATTAGGATGATGACATGTTGCGGGGATTATCTCATAGGTTCCAAAATCGTGAAGGCTCATTGCATCGATGGTGAAATCATCGAGGAATTATTCTATAAATCGGGTTTCAGATATAGCGAAAAGCCGACCAGAAAGGAATGCGGCTGCACCGACAGCACCGACATCGGAACTTACGACACGTGTCCGCACGGATGTATATATTGTTACGCAAACGTAAATAAAGACATCGCCACAAAACGGTTTAATAATCATGACAATCACTCGGCATTCCTTGGCTACAGCAGAGCCGAATCCGATCGGTGGGTTAAGGACGTGCGGGAAAAACGTAAAGAGAAAGCTAAGGTCGAACAGATGGGGCTTTTTTAAGTGTCGAGTTTCTTTTAAGCAATATTGCAATCACAATAATAAGCACCACATCCGCTAAGATTCCGCTCACTCCCCCCTCGGGACCGAAACCGCCTCCGGTGATCCATTCAGGTCCTGAAATCGACAGGTGAAAATTCTGAGGATTCAGCCTGGCGAGCATTCCGCTGACAGGCACTCCCGACGCAACGAGCGCGAAATTCCAGCCGAAATGCGCTCCCCATGCAAGCCAGAGATTTCCGGTAAGTTCTCTCATCAGAGCGAGAAATACTCCGGCAAGAAATATATCGATGAATGCCAATGGGGAGAAAGCATTATTAAAAACATGAAAGAAGCTGAAAATAAGTGCGGAAACTGCAACCGCCCAGATAAATCCAATCGATCTTTTCAGAAAAGGATAGACAAGTCCGCGAATCAGGACCTCCTCTTCACCTGCATATAACGCGAACATCAGGATCGCGACCGGCCACGACCATGTTCCGAGTTCGCCACCTTCGGGTACGGGCGGCGGCTCCGGAATCAGTGTCACGTCTCCCGCCAGCGCGATAATTCCGAATGCGATCCCGACCGCCGAGACGCCGCTGATGGTTCCCACTATCAAGTGTATGGAAAACCATCTGTTGATTTTAATGCCGACTTCCCTGAAGTAATCTCTGGCTCCAAAAACAGCCCAGCATGCTGACGCGAAGAACAGAGTGTATATGAAAACATAAGCTGCGTGATCGAGTCCCAGTGTATATTCGGAACCTTTCAGATGGTAGAATGCGAATTCAATAGCAATGTAGCCGACAGCCCAGAAAATAATGAGCAATACGGTAATGAAACAACCGATCGCCGGGACCGGATGGTATCCGTTGTTTCGTTCAGGGGATTCCGGGTTCTCAGTCATGGATTATGCGGTTCAACTTGGATGCGTACAGCCAGCCTTCATCGTACGGAGGAACGTGACAGGCTGTACATGTTCTTTCCGGCGGTATAGGGATTATCGGGTCCATTAGATCCTCGCCCCGGACTTCTCCGGTAAGCTCACCATAGATTTCCCATTCCCGGTACAGGATATGCGCTTCGCCCGGACCGTGGCACGCCTCGCACCCGACACTCCTGACCTCATATGGCACAAGCCTTTCGGGCATGAATTCGCTGTCCGTGTAGCCGGTCGAGTGGCATGGAACGCATGTCGATTCCCTCAGCCTGCCGGTCTCTTCAAGAGTGGCCCATGCATTGGCGTGAGGGGTGCTTTCCCATTGCTCATATTCCCATCCGTGACAGGACTGACAGGCCTTTGCGCCCATATAACCGATCTGCCTGACCTCCGGGATTCCCGACGGCGGCTCGTTCAGAGCAGCCAGATACTCCTCGGTTATGTCCGCAAATGCCGGGTCCTTCTCGATATTTTCATTCAGGTCGACATACTCGATGCGGTATTTCATGATTCCACCCTGCGGGCTGATATGGAGATCGAGAATTCCAAGCGCGCGTCCCCAGCTCACGGCCCTTGGTATCATAATGGGATGAACGATGTCCGTGCCGCTTTTTTCCTCGACATATTCAACCGGAGCCGATTGCCCTGCGATTACAACGCTTGCGAGTGTAAACCGCGACGCTGCGATCCTGGTCTGCTGCCATGAATCGGAGAGATCGGAAACCAGGATGATCATTCGCGTGCCGTCGATAACGTTTGTCCTGTTGATAATTTCCGCTAACTCCTCCCATGTCACTGTCGGGTCGTTTTCATATCCGGTTTGCTCATCGGATAATCGTGAGAGCGGACTTCCGATAATACCGACCGTATAGCCGTCCACATCGATTTTAATGCTTGTCGGGTAGGAAAATCGTCTCTCGCCTGTCTCTTCATCCTCGTAGGTGAATCCTGCCGACGTTAACGGGCATCCCTCCCGACCGTATGTATGCACGCCGAGCCTCGGACGGCCCACGTCCATTCGTCCGACATTAACCGCGTCATAATCCAATATTGCCATTGCGCGTGTGACATATTCGGCTTTCGTGCGTTCCTGGTCGGTGGTGATACCTGAGGAGAAATTTCCGGTATCGATGAGGATGACAGGGCCGGGAGCGTTCTCTCTCGCCTCCCGGATAGCTGTGGCTCTGCGTTCAAGTCCTCCACGGGGTCCGCCGACGCATCCGCACGGAGTGAACATCCCCTGAGTGTCGGATGTAAAGATTATACGGAGATGCTCGGGAGGTTTGGGTCTGGAATGGCAGCCGGTCAGCAGGAGCATTCCGGATATCCCGATCAGGAGTGCGAAAATAAGTCCTGTATTGATCTCTTTTATTAACATTGAGCGCATTGGAGCATTTTAACTTATTGAGAGAGGAGTTTAAACTGTGTCCTTATTATCAAATCCATTCAGGATCGAGTTTATGGGCGGCATAAAGTTCTCATTCGTTTTTTTTACTAAGACCAATCCCATTAATTATTTTTCAATTCTGCAGGCAGGCTGGGACTCTTGAAAGTATGGAAAAAAACTCCGGTACCCCACCCTTTAGGGTGGGCGAGTCCAGATTTCATGCGCC
>CBDUUJ010000085.1:0-9025 GCA_965370205.1 uncultured bacterium | reverse complement strand
TGAGGCGAAGGAAACCGATGTGATCGTGCGGGAGGTCGGAATTCCCGCCCCGAGGGTTCTGTCAGCCCTCCTGATGCTTCAGACCCGCGGATTGCTGAAGGAACTTCCCGGAAGCCGGTTTGTCCGTCCGGTAATGCCGATACGAAAGGGCGATTCCGATATTAACCGAGCGTGATTTATGATCGGGGACTATGATCGGGGACAAGCACCCGTTTTTAATCCCATGAACAGATTGATGGATTGTATGAACAGATTGATGGATTGGATGATCGGGGATATGATCGGGGACAGGCACCCGTTTTTAATCCCATGAACAGATTGATGGATTGGATCATTGTCAGGATTAAAAACGTGTGCCAGTCCCCTTCAACCACAACCAGTCCCCTTCAACCACAACCAGTCCCCTTCAACCCCAGTCCCCTTCAACCTCCAATTTTTTTTAATTTTTCCTAAACGGGAAGATTTCAGGAATAACAACACGTCCTATCCAAATGAAGCCCAATTAATCAAGGGAACTAAATCAAGGGAACTAAATCAATGGGACTAAATCAAGGGGACTGGCACACAATTTTACCGTAGTTAATTCTTCAATTTACTCCAATGTTTAATCGGTAAAATTGGGTGCCTGTCCCCGGTAATACAGAAACAGGGCAAATTAAAAATCCAGGTCTATTATCATTAATAGGAAATAAATCGGTCTCGCCGGCTGATAATTAGTCTGAAACAGGCTGTATGAATTATTACGTATCCCGCTCTGATTTCATTAATTTTAAAATGCAGGAAAAAGATCATCCAGCCGCATTACACAGAACATATAGAGAGTTATGGATATATAAAAAACAGGCGAAACGGTTGACAGACTCGATTTTATGATTAGGATTGCTCTCCGTTTACCTGTCGAATCCATACAACCGGGTGAAACAATCGGCAGAACCGGATGAAACAATCGGCATAACCGGATAAAACACTCGGCAGAAAAACATTTATCAATATTACTTGTAGGCAACAGGTGCATTATGACTGAAAGTTCTGAAAAGAAACCAGCCAGGAAGAAAAGCGGGACAAAGACAAAGAAAACCCGCAGTAAGGCCGGATCGGGCAAGCCGCTCGTTATTGTTGAGAGCAAGCGGAAGGCGAAGACAGTCGCGCGGTACCTCGGACGCGGATACAATGTCAAAGCCTGTCTCGGACATGTCAGGGATCTCCCCAAGACATCGCTCGGGATAGACCTTGAACACGATTTCAAGCCGAACTATGTGACAAACCGTGATCGGAAGGAAATTGTCGCGGATATCAAGAATGCGGCCAAAACCGCGTCTCTTATTTATATCGCGACCGACCCCGACCGCGAGGGAGAGGCTATCGCGTGGCATCTCAACCATATCCTCAAGAAACCCGACATCATCAAGCGCGTTGAATTCAACGAGGTCACACGTCACGCGGTCAAGGCCGCTATCGACAATCCGCGCGATATCGACCAGCTCCGTGTCAATGCCCAGCAGGCGCGACGGATTCTGGACAGGATCGTCGGCTACAACCTGTCGCCATATCTGTGGCGCGAACTCGAAAGTGGACTTTCCGCCGGACGGGTTCAGTCTGTCGCGGCGAAGCTGATATGCGACCGCGAGGACGAAATCGAAAAATTCGTCCCGGTTGAATACTGGACGGTCGACGGGATGTTCCGAAAGCTTGACGATGAGACCGATCCACCTGCCATTCTCAAGGCGGGTCTCGCGAAAATAAACGGCGAGGCTATCGAGATCGGAAGCACCGATGAAGCGGAAAAAATAGTCCGTGAACTCGGCGAACAGGATTTCAGCGTCAACTCGGTTACAAAGAAAACAATCCAGAAACGTCCCTATGCCCCGTTCACCACATCGACCCTCCAGCAGGAAGCGAGCAAGCGTCTGGGCTTCACCGCAAGGAAGACCATGACAATCGCCCAGCAGCTTTATGAAGGAATCGATGTCGGCGAGGGTGGCGAGGAAGGTCTTATCACCTACATGCGAACCGACTCGGTCCGTCTGGCGGAAGAGGCTGTCAATCTGGCTCGTGAATATATCCGGGAGCATATCGGAGAGAAATATCTTCCGGATGAGCCGAATCGATACAAGTCAAAACGAAAGGTTCAGGACGCGCATGAGGCGATCAGGCCGACTGTCCCGGCGCGATCCCCGGAGTCAATCGAAAGATTCCTGGAAAAGGATCAGGCCAGATTGTATCGCCTGATCTGGGAGCGGTTCATCGCCTGCCAGATGACCCCCGGACGCGACGAGCAGCTCACAGTCGAGATCATCGGCGGACGGTTCACCTTCCGCGCGACCGAGACAACCCGCGTTTTCGATGGTTTCAGAAAGATCTATCTGATTAAAAACAGCAACGACAACAACCAGAATCATCTCCCGTCGCTGGTAGCGGATGAAAAACTCGCATGCGACGAACTGTTTCCCGAGCAGCATTTCACCAAGCCGCCTCCGAGATACAATACAGCCAGCCTGGTCAAGACTCTTGAGGAGCAGGGAATCGGACGTCCGAGCACCTACGCTCCAACAATTTCGACCATTCTCGACCGTAAATATGTGCTCCGTGAGGGTCAGAGTTTCCGACCGACCGAGCTGGGCAGAAAGGTCAACACGCTGCTTCTGGCCAAGTTCTCCGACATCATCAATGAGGGTTTCACCGCGAAGATGGAGGACAACCTCGACCTGATCCAGTCCGGCGAAAAGGACTGGGTGGAGATCGTGAGGGAGTTCTACGGGCCGTTCCTGGAGGACCTCAGGGAAGCGCTCGACATGGAATGTCCCAAGTGCGGATCGCCGATCGCGATCCGTAACGGACGCTACGGTGCGTTTTTCTCATGCACGAAGTATCCCGAATGCGACTGGCGCTCGTCGATCTCCTCCAAACAGCAGGAACAGGAGCCTGAGGCTCTCGACGAGAAATGTCCGTTGTGCGACAAGGGTCTGGTTCTCAAGCATGGACGATACGGCAAATTCGTGGCATGCACCGGATTCCCGGAGTGCAGGTACACGCGTTCGGTTCCCGACGACGATGAAGCTGCCGCGTCCGGCGATGCTCCCGAGGGCGGAAAGCAGAAGCGCGAGATAACCTACTCCGACACGCCGTGTCCCGAGTGCGGAGCGCGCATGGTTCTGAGACGAAGTCGCACGGGTCGGTTCTGGGGATGCGAGAAATATCCCGAATGCAAAGGGATCAGGCCCTACACTATCGGCGTGAAATGCACCCGCGAGGGCTGCGACGGCGAATTTGTCGAACGTCGCACGCGTAAGGGCAAGGTTTTCTACGGATGCTCGAAATATCCTGACTGCGACGAGACAAGCTGGACATACCCCGGCAAACGCGAAGGCCAGGAGTCGGAGACCGATAAACCGGATACATCCGAGGAAAAGAAACCGGAAGCATCCGAAGAGAAAAAGGAATCTGAAACGGTTTAGTTTGTGTCGATTATTAAAAAAGGGTACTCGCTTGTGCAAACCATGTTAAAAGATTTTCCTGACCATAATCTTAGGGATGCCATTGCTGAAAGTATTGGCAAGCGAGCAGAAAACATTTCATCTGCAGACCTGACTGTCGTTGATAGTATCACTGCATGTCAAGCTGATGTTATAGATTTAGCAGGCATGCAACAATTGACCAACCTAACTGATCTAGCCTTAAACCATAACAAAATTATAGACCTAACCCCGCTGAGTAAACTTACTAGGCTAACGGAATTAGGTTTGTGCTATAATCACATTAGTGACCTAACTCCTCTATCAGAATTGACAGGCTTGTGCAATTTAGAACTTGACGGGAACCAAGTTGTCGATATAACGCCATTAGCAGGACTAACAAATCTGACATGGCTTGTTCTTGTTGAAAACAAGATTAATGATTTACTCCCTCTTCAAGAATTAATTAACCTTCAAGATTTGTACTTGCATGATAACAACATCAGTGACATTAAACCGCTTCTCAGCTTGAAGAACCTGACAATGGTTACTCTAGCTGTGAATCCACTCAACGATGCCGCGCTTAATGAGGTAATACCTGCTCTTGAGGAACGTTGCATAGAAGTAGTCCTTGAACCATGACCTCGGCAGGTCCCGTAGCCTGGGAATGCATTTCCCGGGATTCTAACCGCCTCCCTTACGGTCGGGGTTCTGTGAATAGCCTGATTCCCGGCAAATGGATTGTCGGGCTATTTGGTGTCTTTTTCGAAACGCATGGATCATTTCCATGCAACCACATTGATTTTTTGGTAATCACGGTATAGGATTGTGCAGCGGGGTGATATTATCCCGATACTATTATTACGGTGCCATTGTTACGGTGCCATTGTTATAGATGGCAGGCTGTTACAGAAGCCGGACTCTCACCCAATCGATGCGGATCGCGAAAGATTCGACACGCAGGTTGAGATACAGGCGGGGAACAGATACATAGATGGATAACTGCGGCGGACGAAAAAAAATAGAATCCAGCCCTGACAAATTTCAGTACTGAAACTTTTCAGGTAACATCCCCGTAACTCATCCATCCAAAATACTCGCCGCGAGGTAATGCGGCTGAAACAGAAGGAGGCCCGTATCGCACGAGCGAATGGGCGTTTATATGGCTGAGATTCGTAAACATGATTTGAGAAGCAGAAGAAGAAAAAGAGAACCTGAACCGGAACCTGAGCAGGAGCAGAAGCAGGAAGCAGAAGCGGAAGTGAAACCGGAACCCGAGCGGGAGACCGAAAAGAAACCGGAACCCGAGACCAAGGCATCCGCACCCGCGAGACCGACAGGACCGTTATCGAGAAGGCGGAGAAAGCCCCCGGAAGCCCCAAAGCCGTCCCCTGCAAGAGATGAGAAGAAAAAGGAATCGCCGCCAAGGCAGGCTCAGAAACGCACGGGAACCAGGCGACCCGCACCGGCAAGAAAAGCCCCGTCAAGACCATCGGGATCGCAACAGCGTCCTAAAATTACCAATCCGATAATTGGAATTCCCGCCGGATACAAAAGATTTACTCATGAGGACAGGCATGAGTATGAATATTACTATCTGTATGAGCCTTATGTCAGCGCCATACATAAAGCCGGAGGGATACCGATAATTATCCCGGTTGGCCTGGAGGGACGATATTCGAACAGGATTTTAGAACTGATCGACGGACTTCTGCTTGCCGGGGGCGGAGATATCGACCCGAACCTGTACGGCGATCTCCTGACATCGAAGCTCAGGAATGTGGAGCCTAAGAATGACCTGACCGAGATCGAGCTTTTCAACCTGGCATTCAATAAAAATATGCCGATACTTGGAATCTGCCGTGGCGCGCAGATCATGAATGTCGCGCTGGACGGAACTTTGTACCAGGATATCACGAGCCAGGTCAGGATGGCGCTCAACCACGATCCGGATTTTCCGCATGAAGAGCCGTGTCACATTGTCGATATCGAAGATGAAACTAAGCTGCGAAGGATACTCGAGGAAGAGGAAATCAGGACGAATTCGTGGCACCATCAGGGGATCAAACTTCACGGCAAGGGGCTTCTTGTCAATGCAAGAGCGTCGGATGGTATCATAGAAGGTGTGGAACACCCTAACAAGAAATGGGTAATCGGTGTACAATGGCATGCGGAATTGATGTGGCAGTATGATAAGATTCAGGCGAAGCTGTTCAAGGCTTTCGTGGACGCCTGCAAGAGTTGATATGCCGGAAGATGAGAATAAAATTGCTGACAGGGAAAACGCGCCGGTCCTGTCGGTTATAGTCCCGATCTATAACGAGCGGGAGAATGTGATCGACACGCTCACGCGGATTCTCGATCTGCCGCTCGATCTTGAAATCCTCGCGGTCGATGACTGCTCCGTGGACGGCACAGGCGAACTTCTTGAGGAATTTGCGGCACAGCATCCCCGCATCCGGCTTTTCATACATCCCTACAACATGGGGAACGGCGCCGCTGTCAAGACCGGCATAAGGAACGCGAAGGGTCCGGCGGTTCTGATTGTCGACGCCGACGGGCAGCATCCGCCGGAGGAAATCCCGAGGTTCCACGAAAAGATTCAAAACTATGATCTCGTGGTCGGTCAGCGTGTGACCGGAACCCAGGCGACCGCGTTCCGTAATTTCGGCAACTTTGTGTTCAACACATTCGCGGGTTATGTCGCGGGCTGCAAAATTCCGGATCTCACATGCGGGATGCGATGCATGAGGACGGAGGTCGCGCTGGAATTTATCGATCTCTTCCCGAACGGGTTCAGCCTTCCCGCGACAAGCACTCTGTCGGTAATCAAAGCCGGGTACTCAATTGCCTGGCTTCCGATTAAATCGCCGCAACGAAAAGGTAAAAGTAAAATTCGACCCATCAGCGACGGGAGCAAATTTTTATTGATAATTGTCCGGATCGCGGTATTTTTCAAACCGCTAAGGGTGTTCGGGCCGATAAGCCTGTTCGCGCTGTTGCTCGGTATCGTGGATTTCATACTGACCATCATCAGCGAAGGCCGCGTGCATATCTCGCCGTTTGCGGGATTGATGTTCCAGTCGTTCCTGTTGATACTGCTCATGGGCCTGATGAGCGAGCAGATCGCCAATCTGCGATTTTCGGGGAGACGATAGACCGATGCGTCTCACGGTCATCGGCCCCACCTACCCGATCAAGGGCGGCATAAGCCATTACACGACCCTCATGGTGCGGGCGTTGAGGAAAAGTCACGACGTCCTCTTCGTGAGCTACAAATACCAGTATCCCTCCATAATTTATCCGGGAACGGGACAGACCTCGGAGGATGAAAATCCCATCACCGAGGACGCTGAATTCATCTGGCACACGCTGAAACCGTGGAGTCTGACACAGATCGCGCGACGGGTCGGGGAATTTGAATCGGACGGGGTTGTGCTGACCTGGGTGACGCATTTTTTCGGATGGCATATCGCGAAACTGGCAAAATCGATAAAAAAGATCGCCGGATGTCCGGTTGTTCTTCTATGTCACAATGTCAAGCAGCATGAGGACCGTCCGCTGGAGGGTCCGCTCACGCGGATGGCGTTCAACGCTATGGACGGGTTCATCGTTCATTCGGAGGAGGACCTTATTAATCTCAGGCGGGTTCGTCCCGATGCGGTTATCAGGAAGAACTTTCATCCCACATATGACATTTTCGCATCGACCGCCGAATGGACACGCAAATCGGCGCGGATTGAAATGGGATTGAATAACCAGCCGATGATTCTTTATTTCGGAGCTGTCCGACCGTACAAGGGTCTGAAGTGGCTGATCGAGGCGGCTCCGGGGATTATTGAAAAAATACCCGGCGCTCAAATCTGGTGTGTCGGCGATTTCTGGGATGGACCGTCGGCATTTGAAGAACAGGCGAAAGAACTTAACGCGTTGTACGATCCGGAAAATCCATCGGCGGGAGGAGTGCGGATCGTTGACAGTTATGTCCCGAACGAGGAAGTCGGGAAATATTTCATGGCTTCCGATCTGGTAGTGCTTCCGTACGAGTCCGCGACACAGTCGGGGATCGTGCAGATCGCGTATGGATTTAAGAAACCGTGCATGGTGACCGATGTCGGGGGACTTCCCGAGGTCGTTCTGGATGGAAAAACGGGTTATGTGGTTCCGCCGAAAAATTCGGAAGCGATTGTGTCCGGAACGGTGGAATTTTTCAGAGGTGGAGAGGAACTTCGCAGGAAATTCGAGTCGGAGATAGTCGAATGGCGCAGGGTTTTCGACTGGGAGCATATGGTGGGGACGATAGAGGGATTGATTGAAGAATTATGCCGGTAAGGATACCGGCGGTACAGCCGGCTGGAAGCCAGCGCTACGGGTTCGGATTTTTCATAAGCAGCATTCATTGACACGATCCGTATAAATCAATCATACTTGGTTCCCTGATTTAATAAGGAGAAAACACTATGGCTATCGAAATAACCCCTCCCGCGCCGATGCCGCTCGGTGTTAACGCGAAACCCCTGATCGACGGGGTGAAAATTGTCAAGCTCCGCCAGATTCCCGATGAACGCGGGCGACTGATGGAGATTCTTCGGCGGGACTGGGAAGGAATATTCGATGAGTTCGGGCAGTGCTACCTGACGACCGGATATCCGGGGGTCGTCAAGGCCTGGCATTATCACGAATATCAGGACGATCATTTCTGTGTCGTGCATGGAATGATGAAGGTCGTTCTTTACGATCCGAGGGAAAATTCCCCGACCAAAGGTGCTGTCAACGAATTTTTCATGGGTGATAAAAATCCGCTTCTGGTGAAAATCCCGAAGTTCGTATATCACGGGTTCAAGACGATCAGCGAGAACGAGGCGTTAGTGATTAACGTTCCGACGAACACGTACAATTATGCGGAACCGGATGAGCTTCGCGAGCATCCGCATGACAGCGATATCCCATACGACTGGACTCGCAAGGATGGGTGACCCCGCCGGAACTGGTAATATTTTGTACTTCTCACTCAAAATTATTTAAATTCCCCTTTTACAAGTGGCTGATATTGCGTATTATATCTTGCGTCAAGCGTAAGATTATGCACTTTGCTGCGCTTAATAAATAAGCGTTACAGGAGGATTTCACAAATGCCGGTTAATCCCTACACTACAGTTCCGGGCAGGATTAAGGAATTAATGGAGAAGATCAGGCAGGTCGGTGTTCCTGATAAAGCATCCAGGAACTGGCTTCCTTTGATCGGGTTCAAGTCATCGAACGACCGCACGATGCTCAGCGTGCTTAAATTTATCGGGTTTATAAATCAGAGGGGAAATCCGTCCGATATCTGGCGGCAGTATCGCGGACCGAACCATCAGCAGGTTCTTGCCGAGGCATTACGGGAGGCATACCGGACAATCTTCCAGACATTTGAACTGCCATGCAGTTTGTCATCAAATGAGCTTAAGGATTTTTTCAGAGTCCAGACAGGCGCGGCGGAGGGCACGATCAGCAAGATGGTCGACACATTCAAGGCGCTTTGCAGTCTTGCGGATTTCAGCGGGGATGATGTAAAGAAAACAGTTGTTTCA
>CBDUUJ010000084.1:0-9026 GCA_965370205.1 uncultured bacterium | reverse complement strand
CTGATCCGATCCAAGGATCTCATCGATGTAAATTACTTCACTCGACCGCTCGAACTCATCGAGCATGGTCGGACTTCCGCCGGAAAATTCATCGAGCAGAATCGCGCACTCGTCCTCGAATGGAGCAAGTCCGGTCGATGGGTCGAACTCAAACTCCTCAAGCATCTGAGTTCGATTTGACTTATCAGGAATTTCCCTTTTCTCTGTCACATGACACCTCCCGGAGGTGGAAAGCCTGATTCATCCGGAGTGGATGTATCGATTGCATCATTCGAGTCGACCGTCTCAAGCGTGTTTTCGATCATCCCGACAATGTCATCGGATGTCCTGAACGGAAGCTCGATAGCATCGAACCCGCAGCTTCCAACGCATATCCCGCAGGAGTCGCAATGAGTATCCAGAACCTTTGCAATTTCCCGACCCTTTTCGCGTTCAGCGGGATCGGGATGGGGAACCATCTCAATCGCACCGTACGGGCAGTCGTTAAGACAGAGTCGGCATCCTGTACATGAGGTCTCCGATATTACAGCGGTTATGCGTTTACTGTTTTCGAAGCTCGGAAGCGACGCAAGCAGCAGCCATATGAGTGTGAGCACACCCGCCAATATGGGTCCACCGAGCAACGGGAAGAAAATAAGCGGGAATGAAACGAAGAAATCGATTTTTATAAACTCAGGCTGTCCGAACGGGTTAAACGGTCGAAGCTGCTCGGTTTCGATGGAAATCATCGCCACGACAAGGAACAGCAGAACAACAAGCCCGATCCAGACCATCGAAGGCAGTTTGATCCTGGGCGGCGTGACCCGTCGAAGGTGCCACAGTACCAGGAAAATCATGATTAACACTCCACCGATATGAAGGGCGAAGATCCTGAGAAGCTGGTCGGTTTCATTGGATACGGCGAAAACAGGCGAACTGATTAATGACCCGATGTTCAGCCAGCCGATAAAAGGCCAGTGATCGGCGCCGCAGGCAAGACGCTGTCCCAATGACAGGAGCACCATCGCGCGTTCATCCCACGGAAGCACATAGCCCGACCATCCGATTATACCGATCAGCGGCAGCGCAATAAGCCCGATGATCCAGTTGCGCGAGCGGGGTCCTGAGTATCTGCCGGTCGACCAGACGCGAAGCATATGGAACAGGATCATAAGCACAAGAAGATCGGCGGACGCGCGGTGCATCGCCCTCAGAAAAGCCCCGAATTGTATGTCATGAGTGAGCTGTCTGACACTCTCGGTCGCAAGCTCCGGTGTCGGTGTGTAATGAAACAGCATCACAATACCGGTAACGATGCTGATAATTAACAACCCGATCAAAAGCGCGCCGGTCAGCGCAAACGGGCTTGATCCCTCACCGAAAAATTGTGCCGCGTAATATTCAAGAGTTCGGATGATTTTACCCGCACCCTGCCGGAAATCGACATAGCCTTTATTACGGGAGGTTTTATCGACGATCCGCTTCACGAATCAGCCACCTCCCCGTCAGGCTCGGATTGTTGACTGGATTGCGGTTTGTACTCCGCGATAATTCCAAGCACAAGCGCGATAAGCCATACAAGAGCCGTCAGGCCAAGCATCCCTGCACCCGATATGGGCCAGCCTAGCGCCCTGATTGTAAAGATAAGCCACGTGGCAAGTCCAGCCAGGATCAGTGCGGTCACCGATGGTCGCGGCCCACGCGCGGCGCTTCTGTCCACCCAGGGAAGTAATATTATGATCCCTGATACCACAATCAGCACAGTCAGAGTCGTTCCGGGTGTAACGCATTCCAACAGCTCATACAGGGGAAGCAGATACCAGTCGGCAAATATCGGATGGGGTTTGATGAAACCGTCGACTGCCCCTCCAAGCGGCGGTGGAAGAATCAACGCGAGGATGGTCAATCCCCCGATAACGGTCCAGACCAGCGACATGGGAACCCATGTTGAAAAATGCCGCACCTTTGGAACCTTTCTCCCTGGATACATCCGCCAGAAGAATGCTGCCAGTATAATGAGGAACCCAGGAACGATATGAAGGGCAAAAATATTCCTCAGGACGGATTGAGTGATAACATCGCCACCGAGTATTAACGTGGCGATCGATCCCTTCAGACCCAGTCCGCCAAGCGGGTACATTGCATCGAAGCTCGAATAACCCACCGGACCGGTCAGCGCTTCACCCATCCAGAATGCTCTCTGGTGCCAGACAAGCAGATATCCGGTAAGCCCGGTGACTACTCCGATTGCGAGAATTCCGATCGCCGCAAGCCACGTGAATTCGCCCGGCGATTTGTACGCCCGTCGATACGCAAGCCTTATCAAACGGCAGACAGCCAGGATGATGAACAGATCGGTTCCCCACTTGTGGACTCCCCTGAGCCACCATCCAAGCGGGAACGAGGTCTGAATATGTTCAACCGATGAAAATGCGCCGGTGATTGTCGGCAGATATCCCGCAAGCAAACCGATTCCCGATATTATAACAAGCACGAACGTGACCCATAACGCTTTTCCCAGGAGATCGACCGACGCCGTACCTTCCGGAAGTCCGGTTCTTTTTCTTTCACCGGCGATCAGGAAATCGAAAAGGTCGCAGGATTCAGAGCGATCCCTGAGCCAAACAGGGAATCCCGGCTTTCCACGCACGGACGCGGGAGCAGGACCGTTCACGCCGGTTACTTCAGGCGTATCATCGAAATTATTTTGCCCGTTATCCTGCATAGGTTCTATCTTTGCATCCACTCCGGAGGCGTATCGGGAGCACCGGGAATGCGTGACCGAATCTCCGACCAGGTCCATTCGCTCGCGTCCGGCCCGATAAATTCATGTTCATCCGTTTGATCTTCAGGAGGTGTATCAATCGAGTAACTGAAACTCCGCACATATGCCGTCAATCTTAAAAGCGATAACAGGTCGAGATATTCACCCCAGGCAGGCATACCCGTCCATGACTGCTCACCATCCGATAATCCATCTTTTCCGTTGGTGATTGCATAAAAGAGATACATATCGGACTGGTTGGCGAGCCATGCGGTGTCATGGAAATCTCTCGGATGTGGAAGAAGATCATTCGCGAGCGGACCGTTTCCATGCCCCATCGTCCCGTGACAGGTCGCGCACAGTCTCTGGAAAAGCGCGGGACCCAGCGTTTCAGGGTCGTGCTGCGGGCGCACAATTCCAAGCCATTCATCTACCCAGAAACGGTCGATTGAATCATCTTCCGGATGGAGTCCCGCTGAATTCATATATATCGCGACAGCCCAGCGCTCGGTATCGGTAAGGCTCGCCGGGAATGCCGGATGATCCTTTTCAAACTCGAATTCTTTTCCTGAGTATTGCAACCCGACAGGTAACCGGGTCGGGTGCCCCCATGTGATAATCTGGTGAATGTCCTGAGGTGAATTCTCCGACGGCTCTCCAAGTCCATGTGGCCCCAGTCCCGACCAGCCCTCGTTTATCCTGCCATGACAGGCGGCACATGCCGATGAATAAATTCTATCGCCAATCGCCAGTTGGACCGGCGACACTGGCGACCGGGGGTCCGGGTTCGCAAGACGCTCCACCAGCATCGAAGAGATATCACGTTCCAGCCTGACATTCGTCTGCCACGCAGGCGCAGTTGAGGCGAAAATAAACGCCAGTAGAATCAAAACCACATATGCCGCGACTCGTGTCATCTTTCAAATTCCTAACCGGCCAGATGCCATACTGCGACAACAAGACCGGCGATTACTCCGCCGAGGAGGATCACCATGGTTATTGAGCCTGGCGAAAAAAGGAGGCCATGGAATTCTACAGGCTCGATGCAACCCCAATCTGGCTCATCCCATCGATCGGGATCTCTCACGGTGAATCCTCCCCGGTTGGTAAATTTTCCACGGACCCGTCCGCATCGGGAGATATAACATCTGAATTCCCGATTTCACCCTCTTCCTCCGACGCGCCGTCCGTGGGTTCTGTATTTTGTTCGATATTCTCCGCAGCTGTTTCGATATCCCGAAGGGTTGAATCCCAGTCGGGATACAAAACCTGATCCTTATCTATTCCAGGGAAATCAACCTCCGATTCACTCTCGACCCTGTCGGCAACCAGAGACTGCACATAACCTGTCAGGTACCAGATTGCATCCCTGGAAATCGTCTTATTCCACTTCGGCATTTCCGTTCCGGGAACCCCCTCTGAAATGCACCAGAAAAACATCAGAGTCGAATAATCGGTGTACTTCGGGTTGGTAAAATCAGCCGGTGGAACAAGCGCGACCGATCCATCGCCGTGCATCCCCGACGCTCCTTCCACCCATGAAATCGGACCCCCGCCCCCAATTCCGTGACACGCCGCACATCGCGAATTGTAAATGCCGCTGCCGGTAATCAGGAATTCAGGTGTGCCATAGATCGGCGGCACAAATTGCCCGGTCTCAGAATCGAAATAATCCTCAAGCGAAATCAGGAGCTGGTCCGGAATCGACGGTTCCAGATTATTTTTTGCACGGACCGCGCTCAGTCCGCCCGGATCGCTGACTGTCTGTTCCAGATACGAGATAAGCGCAGCTCTTTCAGAATCGCGTAAATGATTGTACGACGGCATCACTGTGCCGGGCTGTAGACTGGCCGGGTTCGCAAGACGCCTTTCAAGCAGAGACCGGAGATATCGCCTGTCGAGATTCTGAAGGTCCGGGCCGATTCGACTCGATCCCGGATCAGCTCCGGTGGCAAGCATCAGGTCACGGCTCGCAGGAGATCCCATGCCCCTGTCTTCAACCCGAACCATCCTGGAATGACATGCGACACATCCCTCACCGTTGTAAATGGCCTGACCCAACTGAATATCAGTGGAAGTCAGCGACACCTCCGGCGATGTCACATCCGACGGCATCGCCATAGCTGCAAGAATAAGCGCGATCAGGAACGCCGCACCCGCCCAGGCGAACATCCAGCTTCCCGCGGTCATCACGGGTACCCGGTCCGGCTTTTCCGCGGATTCAGTCATACACTTCTCCATTCATCAGGATTTCATCGTCATCCGGTTCAGAAATATTTTCCTCGGGAACAACTTCCTCCGGATCATCTTCATCGATAAGTGTTTCCTCGTCCTCTGCTTCACCCGACTCTGCAATTGAAATTACCGGATCGGGAATTGGTTTACTCAAAACCGGAAGCAGAATTCCTCCGAGAATTGAAAATCCCGCGAACATCGCAAGTCCGCCGACCAGCACACCGAGGTGAAGCCATCGGAACATGGGAAGCCAGTCGGGAGCCGACAGTCCCTTTGAAAATGCCGACGCCTGCAGCACGCCTGCCGATGTCTGAAAAATAAACAGCAGGAACAGTCCGGCGATAATAAATCCGGCTGCAGCGGTCGCGCGACCCGATCCCGCCAGCTTCACACGGGAGAGCCTGGGAACCAGAAGAAGTCCGCCTGCGATATAAATCAGTACAAGCGCTCCCAACGCGAGATGAGCATGCCCGGATGTATTCGATGTGAAATGAAATGCGGTGTGAATCGGGGGGACAACCATCACTATCCCCTGCACGGAAGCCGCCGCGATCCCGAGTAATCCGCCGAAATAGAACAGGCTCGGCGGATTGCCTGCCTGTCCACGCCACATGATCGAAACCATCAGGAGCAGTCCGGTCGCGGTCAGGACGCCCGCAAACGCTCCGATTATTTTCAATCCCGACCACAACGGCGCATCCAGAAGATGCACCGATCCCATCAATGGTCCCAGCCCGATAATCAGACACGCGCCTAAAATAAATGCCCCGGATGAAAGCTTCACCTTCGGACGAGCCGATCCCAGATACCAGATTCCCAGACCAAGCGCCGCCGACACGAAACAGGTTATAAAAATCGTACGCCAGCCGATCCAGACTCTCAGTGAATCGAACAGCCCGACTCCCCACCAGTCGGGAAGCGTGAAGGGATAAACCACCGCCGGAATGACTATCGCGACAAAGAGGAAACCGGTACCCGGATGTGTTTGCATCACTCTCGACCTGGTCACCATAAAAACAATATCAATCGCAACCGCGATCAGGTAAAACCAGAAAAGTGTCGCCAGCCAGACCGGCAGATCGGCATACTCCCTTCCCGATCCATGCCCGTTTATTATGGACAGCACCCCAAGAACAATTATTATCGCTCCCAGCCATGCTATCGTCAGGCTGACTTTGCCGGATACAACCTGTGTCTGTGTCAGTCTGGGAAGAAGGGAATATCCTGTTGCGAATACGGCTGAGAACATCGCGCCGTAAACCATACACGCGCGATGCGCCGCGACAAGACGCCCGTACCCCAGCATATGATGCGACTTAAGAAATTCGGGAGTGAAAAGAGAAAGGGCGCAGAGAATCCCGAGGGCAGATCCTATGATCAGCCAGAGAACGGTGAATCGCCAATATACCCGGGCTGCTTCCTGGGCCATAATCTTTAATTCTTACCGTCCCCTTCTCCCTACACTGATCTGCTCCTTTCCATACCTTCAACCTTTAAAGTAATTTAAACACATTTAAAGCCCATAGTCGAGTTTATTTAGTTCGTAAAGTATTTCATTTATTACACGGAGTTGATGTATTTGAAAAACATCGTAAAAAAAACTGAACTTTTCCTGAAATAAATACATCACAGGAGTTGACAAAAGGTTACAAGATGTTACAATTGGCTTACGAGGTGAAAAAAATGAATACCCGCTTCCCTTTATTTCTAATATTACTTGTAGCGAGCGTACTCGCCCTGACCTCCGGTTGTTCGGGCGACGATTCAACTCTGCCTCTTCAGTTAGATGTGTCAAGCAGCCAAAATAACATTCTGAATCAGGGCGAGGCGCTCGTACTCTCGGCATCCGGACTCACACCCGGCGAATTTCCCGTTCTCATCGAAGCGCTCACGTCCGGAGGTGCTGTCGCGAGCCAGGTACGTCTGACCGCCGACCGTTACGGCGACATCAACGATGTCATCCTCGCCTACGATGCAGGATACTGGACGACACCCGGTAACGGAAGGCTGTCTCCGGGCACCTATACAATTCGACTCACAACGGACGGTGGAACTGTTGAAACCGAAATCACCGTTCCAGCCGTGCCCGACAGTCCCACCGTTCGGGCATGCGACATCGATGGCAATCTCGCGAACGCTTTCACCGAGGGCGACCCTGTCTTTGTGATGGCAATTAGTCTTCAACCCGGAGCCAGTTACCGCGTATGGCCGGTCGCCGACCGTCGCTCCTGGAAAGACGGCGACATAATCAAAAGCTGGCAGAGCGAAGCGCCAGCGATAGTCTGGCCTCCTGAAATTCACGAATACATCGACGTGGTCGCGGACGGTGACGGAAAACTCGAACCCACGCAGCTTCTCGCGTATGCGACCAAGCTGGTTCCCAGTATCACCGATCAATTCGATGTTGTCATCGATGCCGAACCTTTCGGGGTTTTCAACGCCGACACCGACGCGGTCGACGGGCAGATCCCGACCGGCGTAGTCGTGCAGGAACCGCATCCCGGCGGACCCATCTATGCAGAACTCGCGTCGCGCGCTGATTACACCTACACAAATTCTTTCACCGTCGGCGATCAGATAAACGTCTGGCTCAATCCCGGATTCATCCTCGACCAGGTCGGCGACTATGTTCTCAAGTACATCCTCCTTCACAGCGACGAATGGCCCGACGGCATATCCATCGAGGATATCACCGGCGGAATCGAACTCGATCCGGTTCAGGAGCAATGCGTGAACGAGGGATTGATCCTCGTGTGGATGCTCGCGGAGATCGGCGAATACGATGTACTTATGGACATCAACGCGAACGGAATCTACGACGAGGGAATTGACGTACTCGACGGCGGTCCGGGCGGTCCGGGATTTGTTGTGACTGAATAATTTTGGGCATAAGCAGGTCGAATTAACGGCCAATGCGCTCCGTTGTGCTCTCCGACGGAGCGCATTTTTTTCATCATCGAGGACCATCATCGGGGACAGGCATCTCCTATGTCATCAAGGGTACTGGCACACAATTTTACCGTGCTCAATTCTCCAATTCCTCTTTTCTCCGAGGGTACTGGCACACAATTTTACCGTGCTGAATTCTCCAATTCCCCTTTTCTCCAAGGGGACTGGCACACAATTTTACCGTGCTCAATTCTCCAATTCCTCTTTTCTCCAAGGGGACTGGCACACAATTTTACCGTGCTGATTTCTCCAATTACCCTTAAATATCCATACGGTAAAATTGGGTGCCTGTCCCCGATCATCAATATCGGTTATCATATGCGTTGTAACCAGGAACATCCGGATGAGAAAAATCATGAATCAAATAAGACTATCCATGAAAGCTCCTCTCACCGGCATTCTTCTTTCATTCGGTCTTTTCATCCTGTGCGGATGCCCCTACCGGCCTTCCGGTAATCAACCTCAGCAAAACGAGCCCGACAATTCCGCCGACCGCCAAAGCGTGATCCGGGAAATCTTCCAGCCCGCGGTTGAATATCAACCCATGCCGCCCGAAAATCTTGAGGATATCTACAACGCCCAGACAAAATGGATGATCAATTTCTGGACCTGGGATCATTCCGATCCCCCGAACCATATGTGGTCCGCTGTTGTTTATAATCCCAGTGACAGGAAACTTCAGGGGCTGGGCACAATGGCCTATGCACCGTCGCAGGATTACCGCTACGATTTTCCCACGCCCAAGACATTCCTCGACCTGATCGACTACATGGGCGATCATCCGGATGTTTTTTTCGATCACGCCGAATTCGAAAATGCGCCCGAGGGAAAATACACGACACCTGAAAACGCGGATGAATTTTTCGTTCTCTCATACCGTCCCAGGGAATCGAGCAACGGTTTCTGGATATCGAAAAGCATTGTGAAGGGTGATGAAATTCCGGAGGAGATCCCCGAGGAGATTCAGCACGTTATCGATGAGTTACATAAATTCAGAGATGAAATCCTGCAGCATCCATGCGAGTAGTAAAATTTAATTCACAATACCGTGGCGCCTTCAAGCGAGTCTTCGAGCTTGGAGGTGTTGTGCACTATTAAT
>CBDUUJ010000083.1:0-9165 GCA_965370205.1 uncultured bacterium | reverse complement strand
ATTGCAGGAATATCGGGTACAGCCCGATGAGCATCTGCCGGAACAGGGCGAATCCAAGACCCAGTAGTTATATCGATGCCAGCAACACACCTTCCCTTTGGGCGCCAGGAATTTGCTAAAATGAATCTTTTCGCCATGTTTTCCCCTATAAATGGTGAATTTCCACCTTACCCCATTTTGACTTAAGATATTCTGCAACTAATCTCCGGTGGCATTGGTCCGGAGTTGGCTCACTGCACAGGAGACAGGCTTTGTCCATAAATTCTGGTGTAACCAAATCTTGCACTCGACGGGTGTTCAACAATTCGATGAACTTTTGTTCATATTGCGCCCAGGTTATCTTTTTCTTCCGGTAACCGTCGAGTATATCTTTTGTTGGAGCCATGTCCGGTTGGTGTGAATAATCAATCCCCAGTATCTCTTTGAGAAAGAACCTTAGATCATCTCTCTTTGTAAATCCTGCCAGCTGAGAAACATTGTTTAAGCGAATGTCTACAACCCGAATTGCATCCGCTTTCCGGAGAAGCTCAAAAAAGTTACGTGCGTTTTTCTTCGTGTAGCCTATCGTAAAAATAGTGATACTGCTCCCCTGTAATTCATCCAGTGGTTTCATGATTTTCCGCACCGCCTTCTGATTTGTATGATATTTCCCTTGCGCGAAGCTCGTAAGCTCGCTCAATACGTTCTGAATTGTCAAGGGGTTGGTCGAAAAGGTTTGGTTCCAGATCCATTACTTCGATCAGCCTGCTCTCAGCATGCTTGTGCTCCTCAATACTACCATCAGCCAGTATGTGCTTAATAATCAAGTCCATTTTTCGTAGAAAATGGCATACCAGAATCGTCCTGTGACAGTCAATGGGATCTTTTTCAGCACAAAGCAGAGCGATGCAGTAGTCTTCTATTCCCCTGAGGAGTTTGTCGATTCCAATTTTAAAATCTGGACGTTCAGAGATTCTTTTATAGTCAGCCCGACCATCGATGTAACATCCCTCATCATCCGGGCGTGCTCCGAGTTCTTTCCCAAGGAAGACATAAACAATCCCATGTTTTTTTAACTCTGCTGCAAGCGCGTCCTGGTTGAAATGTGGGTTGTATTTGCTATATGGAGCTGAACGTACGTCGACAACAGCTGTTATGCAATGTTGCCTTAATAGAGATATGAAATGCTGGATCGGATGATTTGAGTGGCCTATGGTGAAAAGAATTTTCATTTGCTAAGCATATATCCAAATTGTTTGAAGTTCGGCATCTCTAAGTATACTTCACGCGTATCTCACCTGAAAGGAGTGTAACACTTTAGCTATCTGACATAAATTCTATCAAAGGGGTATTTTTCTCAACGATTCATGCTAATCTTGGTTCATGCGTGGGCTGAGATTGAAGCGTTTTGTAAAGGAGGACCTTAGCCCGGCTACCGGTGATGAGCGGGGCGCAACGTAGCTTGTCGCCGATATGTAATTCACCACTTCTCCGCGACAAGCTTCGCTTGTCACGGGCACCCAGGTTAGATATCAAACAACGTCGAAGGTTTCGATATGGAATTTTATCGCTGATTTAGCATCCGCAAGGGCTTCTTCGTATGTGTCGCCTTCACCGACAACCACTCCTTTTAATCCGAGCGGGTATGCCACATATCCGTCAGGATGTTTCTCAACAATGATTTTAAAATGTTTCAAATCGCCCTCCAGAAAAGCGTTATCAGTGAATATTCTAACACAACGGGCGCCCAACACTAACCACCAAGCGGTCTCATCCTGATTCGCGTCCATTCAACCAGCGTGAAATTCCCAATCCAGTCGGCTCGACTCTCGATAACGTCCACAGCAAACTCGGCAAACAGCTTAAGGGAAGTAATTCTGCCTCTGAACAGAATAATTCCACATGTCAAAGGCAGTTTGAAGCGGAATGCCAGATCGCTGAAGTCTTTGTCGAGAGTAAGGATAATACGATTTTCTTTCGCTGCAACTCCCAGAAGTTCAACATCACTGGATCCGGGAAATTCTTTCCCAACCCAAACAATATCGTGACCATGTTGTTCTAACATGGTCACTGCACAGGCTGGGAAGCTCTCATCTGCGAGAAATCTCATTTACGATGCCTTCAGAGGAAATGCCCGTATATCCTTAAGCACATCCGACGCGTACGCGACACATGCCAGCACATCTTCTCTCGTTATATTTGGGTAATTCTCCAGAATCTCGTCTATCGGGACCCCATCACCCAGCAAGTCCAGAATCAACTCGACAGATAGACGTGTTCCCTTAATAACAGGCTTCCCAGCGAGGATTTCGGGATTTAATACTATTCTTTCTTCCCAGTTGGCCATTCTTATGCTCCCGTTCGATTCCTGACATATATTCTAACACAACGGGCATTTATCAGGAAGCCTGCGAGTGCACTATATCGGAAAGGTATAAAGTGAAATCTCCGGCACTTCAGGAGTAAAAAAAGCGTCATTGGAGCCTGTTCCCGTTTCCTTTTCATTTATAAAAAATGACGTACTTGACAAAGAAGTTAAGCAAATTTAATATGGCAGGATAAGATTATATTTTATGCGCTGTATGTGTTGTGTTTTATTCAGCATGTCATACAGTGGATGAAAAACTGATCGGGCGGAGAAAAAAAAAGGATCCGGAGGGATACAAAATGCGTACACTACCAATTGTGTTGCCGTTGGCAATTCTGATTTCACTTGGATTTGGCCTGTGGAGCTGCACAGGCGGAGATGGCCCGATCTGGGGTGGCTATCCCGATTATCCTGCAGGTCAGGTACCTGGGGACTATGTAGAGGGTTTTTCTGTGGTACTTACCAATAATATGGATTTCGCCATTATATTATTGGATGAAGGCGGACAGGCCATGGCGCCAATGACCGAGACAGACGGGTCGGGCAATATCGAAGATATTACCGGCACCGTGATGATTGGTCCGGATAACGACACGTTCATTGTGCGTTACGATAGTATCGGCTGGCCCAAACATGTCGTATATGGCGATTTTATTTACTTCTATGCGAATTGGACTGAGACAACGGTCGATATCGCGGTTATGGCGGCAGACGGGACCTACGAGGCGGTGCGAGGTGTGGACAGAGGCGCTCAGAGTAATATCTGCCCGTTACCCAAGCCCTGGCTGACCGACAGCCTGTATGAGCTTCAGGATCAGGAGAGCCTCAAACCTCTTAATCCGAATCAGGGTAATACCGGTAACACAGGATACCAGCTTTCACAAATTGGAAGGTCCACGCAATGCTACGGATACTCCGTGGTGCCCCGTCCGTACTCTCCGGACCAGGATTGGAAGGAGACCATCAAGTGGGCAGGTGTTGGAGTGCAGACTGTGGGTTGTGGAGTTTCGGTTTTCACAATCGCACCTGTGGCGTCGTGGGTAAGTTCCGGTGGGATTATCCCGGACGGATTCCTTGTTATCGATGAAAATCCTTACATCAGTGCTGTGAGCATGACATATACGCCGGGAACCCATACTGCGTCACCGAGTGTCAGCGAATGCGCCAAATCTGTAATGAGTACGGCTAAAGTGGCAGTGGTCGCAGGAGAGGCAATCTGGGAGACAGTGACGCTGGATAATCCTGATCTCCTGGATGAATTTTATGATCAATATGACTACGATTACGTCTGGTGAAATCCGGTCGCTCGTCATATCTCGACTGAGATCGTAGCAATCAACCGGCGTTGCCGCGTCCGGGCATACTGTCGAGCGGGTTTAACGGGCTGAATGACTTATATACCAACTTAGTTCTTCATAATGAATATTAATTGGATCTGCCGGTCCCGGCATCCCGAAAATTCCTGATTTCTCGAATTATAGCATATTATCCCCTTGCGCATAACGATATAATGTGGTATATTCTGTCTCGTAACGAACTTGCGAACCGATAAACGGCTAACCTGTCGCGAGGCAGGGTCGCAAAGCAAGAGGTCTTAGAAGAGCAGGATTGACTTAAGATGGCTCGGCTACCGAAGTTCGCTGTTGATGCCACCCGAATGGGGGCTGAGGCAGCAATTTGCCGAGGCCTGCGATCAGGTGGCATTTCTGAATTAGAGACTATCAGATTCACATAGATCATTTACAACATTTCAAATACCAAAATCTTTGACAATGACGGAGGTCATATATGAACAGCTTCAAGAACGTTTTAAGGAATGAAAAGGGACAGGGTCTTACCGAGTACGCGCTGATTATCGCGCTTGTGGCCATCGTGGCCGTTGCCGCGCTGACCCTGCTTGGTGGCCAGATTGACACTATCTTCGGCAGTATCACCACGGAACTTGGCGGTGCATAAATTTTCCTTCAGCGGTTTGGGAAGCGGGGGGGCGGCGAGCCCCCCCCACGTCTTTTTCAATAAGCGTTTATTACCAGTAACTCGGATAACCGGATGATGATATGGATTAATAAGTATCTCCTGAAGAATGAGAGAGGACAGGACTGACAGAATACGCACTGATTATTGCCCTGGTGGCGATTGTGGCGGTTGCGGCTCTGACTCTCCCTGGTGGCCTAATCGATACACTCTTTGGCGACATAAACACAGAGCTTGGCGGATAATTCCGATTTAGTACTTTCTCCTGACAGTTGGTGAACATTTACGGGGACTCGATAAGGAGTTCCCGTTTTTTTATTATTTAATCATTCAACAATTTTTGTGTTCAGAAATTTCCAGGCTCATTCGATAATACTAATGGTTATAAAGTCTTAACAATATTCCGCATTTCCGGGTGCGGATGGGAGATTTTATCAGG
Organism: uncultured bacterium; assembly: GCA_965370205.1. Classification (GTDB taxonomy): domain Bacteria; phylum JAJVIF01; class JAJVIF01; order JAPKYR01; family JAPKYR01; genus CBDUUJ01. The sequence continues at coordinate 4,405 of CBDUUJ010000083.1, read as the reverse complement.
TTGATTAAACCTTCCCCTTAGAGGAGCTATCCATGGCTAATATGCGTCCATTCATCATTGCCATTGCCTTTGGGATTATCGCTGTCGTTCTGGGTTATCTTTACATCCAGAAGGTTCAGACCGATGCGAGTACTAAGGAGATCGAAATGGCCCGGGTTGTCAGGGCCACTTGCAATATCCCGCCGAGAACCAACATCAAGGAGCATATGATCGAGGAGATCGAAGTGCTGGCTGAAAATGTCACACCCGATACTATCACCGAGCTTGAGGAGATCCTTGGGCAGGTTTCGGTTATCGCTATCTATGAGCATCAGACCCTCTTGGATTTCATGTTCAAGGAGGAGACCTCTCTTGAGGATCTTTCCCGCATGCTTAAAGAAGGCGAGCGCGCGGTGACCATAGGAGTGACTGAGGTCAGCGGTCTCGGGGGAAACCTCATGCCCGGCGACCATGTTGATGTTCTGGTCACCATACTGAGTAATGACGAGGTTGGGGTTCCCAGCACATTTACGGTGCTCAGGGATGTTGATGTCATGGCAGTCGGTCAGAATATCGGCTTCAGTGAGGAAGAGAACGGCGCGGGTATTTCAAAATCGGTCACAATTAAAGTCGATCCATTCCAGTCGGAGCTGCTTGCTCTCGCCAGCGAGGTCGGGAGTATCCGTCTGGCTTTAAGGGACCCCAACGATACTTTTGCGCCGGTTACCGATGGCACTCCGCTGACTGATTTTGTTACCTACACACCAACCCGCGAGGACCTTGAGGAAGCTGCCCAGCGAGCACGGCAGGAGTCCGAAGAGGCCGCTCAGAGGGAACATGACCGCATGATGGCACTAATTCTGGCGCAATCGGAGTCCGGCGGAACCATTAATTTTGAGGAATTCGGACCGGATATCAACGAACTTCCGCCGCCAGGTCCCCCGCCCATCCTTATTGAGGTCATTATGGGTGGCCAGTCAGAGGTTGTCGAAGTACCACGACTTGAAGAGAATTAAATCCGGATTCATCGATTTTCAGTCGATGAAATCGTTATGTATGCAACGATTAAGCCTGATTAAAGGACATATAGAGTATAGGCTTTATTAGGCATAAATATGTCAATCAAGCTCAAGGTGGATATTGACCAATGAAAATACCAGGAAAAATTCCTTCAAGTCTTCTTGGAGCGATACTGCTCTTCGTACTATGTTTATCCCCGGGTGCCCTGGGGGCTCTCGATTCGTCCCGTATCACGGGCATCGATATTCGTCCCCAGACCAATGAGGTTGAACTCACGGTGGACGGGGCGATTGAGTACGGTTGTTTCCCATTGTCCGAACCGGACAGGCTGGTCTTTGATTTCCCGGGATCTATCCTTGATATTAACAATGGTGGAGGCCTGATAGAGGAAATCAGCGATGCCTGGTTCAGAGAAGTTCGGATGAGCCAGTTTTCAGTCGATCCGCCAATTGCCAGGCTGGTTCTTTATCTTAATAATCCCGCCTACGCAGTGGTCGATTTCGATCCTTACACCAGTAAACTGACCATAGAAGTTAAGGGGGGGTCCGGGGTAGTTATCCCGATTGAATATCCCGGTCAGAATGTCAATCTTCTCGCTGAAGATACCTCCCTTTCTGTTGCTGAAATTCCAGCCTCATCATCTGCGGCGGAATTGACGGAACCGGGTGCGGCGGAATTGACGGAACCGGGATCGACCTACAATGTCACGTCATCCGAGAGCGAGGTTCTCGTTACCTTCCCGGATCAGTCCGCAGATAATATAAAGGTAAGCCAGCTTCGCTTTCCCGATCGCCTGAATATCCGGATTTTCACAAATGGATCTCTTGAAGACGGCGAGCGCCCCAGATTTGACATCCTGGCGCGTGGCAATATCTGGAACGAGGTGGCCCGTCAATGGGTAAGCCATATTGACCGCGATGGCAGGGGTGTTATCAATCTCATTGTTTATCTCTATCCGGATGTCACCTACAGCCAGAGCATTGGTCCTGACGGTATCCCTGAGGTCAGACTGTTCGCCCTCGATACTCCCCCGATGATTGCCGAGGAACCCGAACCGGTGATCGAAGACCTGGCTGAAACAGAAGTTGCCGCATATACGCCTGATTCCTCCGTGGAAGTCGAGATCAGGGACGCGAATGAACTTTTTGAGACACCGCCTGAAGTGACTGAAGAGAATGAGGACAGTCAGATTCTTGTAATCAATACGAAAGAGACCATCGAGATTATCAATGAAGGTCATCTGGAAATTATAGAATCCGGTGGGGATATTGAGGAGATCGATGTTGCGCCGGCCATTGGAGTTATCACCGATCCCGATCTCTCCACGTCACCTGATATTGACGAGCAACTTGTTGTGGAGACGCAGAACAACATCCTCTCAGGTTCAGGACATGGCAGGGAACTTGATACGATGTATATGCGTGTTGGCGAAGTTGTTGTCATGCAGGTACGGGACCTGATTCGGGCTTCAATGGGCAATCCGTCGGTCGCCACTCTGAATGTTATCAGCAGGAATGAAATACTCATAACCGCACTGGCTTCCGGCACGACAACGCTTCTGGTCTGGAACACATCGGGAGGATATATCACGCAGGAAATCAGCGTTCTTGAAGCCACATCGGCGCGTCAGGAAGAGATAAACGCGGCAATAAACAATGAAAGCATCACTATCGGAATCATCATGTCAGGTGAGAGTGAAGGCACGCCGGGTGTCGTTCTTGAGGGAGCGGTTGATACTGAAGAGGAGAAATTGAGAGCGCACATGATCGCCTCACTCTATGCGGGGGACCGTGTCATGAACCTCATCGAGGTGACCGACCCGCGTCAGGTTCTTGTCAAGGTGAGAGTTGTCGAGATCGACAAACGCGCCATGGATGAGCACCTGTCTCATTTCTCCGCCGCAGCCCGTGCCGACAATGATGCCTTCACGATCGGCATAATCACCGACCTGCTCGATCCGGAGAATCCCGGTGGCGGCCTTTATGATACACGAGTCCGCCCGGGCATTGTCAATGGCAATGTCGAGGATGTCGTCTTCGATCCGATCGATATGGTTCTGAATGAGCTTGAATCCAACCGCCAGGCGAATATCCTGAGCGAGCCGAATCTGGTGTCCCTGAGCGGGCATGAGGCGCATTTCAGGGTCGGCGGTGAGATTCCCTACACCTATCTGAATGAAAATGGCGTTACGGTGGTCGAGTTCAAGGAATTCGGTATCTCCCTCGACATGACCCCGTATGTTGACAGCCAGGACAATATCAGGCTCCAGATCGCTCCCACGGTGCGGACTGTGGACATGGCGCTCGCGATTGCCGGTATCCCCGGATTCCGTACCCGCGAGATGGAAACCGAGGTTCAGCTCCGACCGGGAGAGACCCTGGTCGTCGGCGGACTTATCCAGAATGAGATCACCGAGATTATCAGTAAGATTCCGATTCTGAGCGAAATCCCGATTCTGGGCGAGCTGTTCAGGAGCAAGCGATTCAACGAGGATATAACCGAGCTTGTTATCTTCATCACGCCTTATCTGATCGATAATCCATCGGAGAGTGAAGGTATCGTTGGAGTATATCCTGAAACGTGGGAAGAAGAATTATAAAATCCCAACCGGCATTTCATAGTCAGGACAATCATCAAAGACAGGACAATCATCACAGCGACCCGAAAGGGTCGTTTTTTTCGTCCTCTGGTATTTATCACAGGGGACAGGCAGGGAAGGGGACTGGCACACGTTTTTTTTTCTGATTATGCTCCAAATGCTGCAATCTATTTCATGAAAAAAAAAACGGGTGCCTGTCCCCGTATCTAATATTTACTGTTCCGATCTCGACTAAATCACAATTAATCGCTATAATATAAACATCATGTGCTCTCGGATAATCTTCCGGGCAGCTTTACCCGATGGCGGTGGAAATCCTGACCGCTATGGGGGAGGTTTACAAATAAATGCCGCGATCCCCAGGGTCGCGTTTTTATGTTGCAGTGAATATTTTCTGAATGAACATCTTCCGCATGCGGCGTTCATGACATACGCATGATCCGCATTGGGGGGCACTGGAGGCTGATCGTGGAGAAACTTTTCAAACTCAGTGAGAACAACACGACGATCCGTACCGAGGTTATCGCCGGGATCACCCCATTCCTGACGATGAGCTACATCATCTTCGTCCAGCCGGCGATCCTGTCGAATCCGTTCGGTTCGGGCATGGATTTCGGCTCGGTATTCATGGCGACCTGTATCGCGGCGGCTATCGCGACATTCGTGATGGCGTTCCTCGCGAACTACCCGATCGCGCTCGCTCCGGGAATGGGCCAGAATGTGTATTTCTCGTTCATCGTCTGCGGCACGATGGGCGTATATGCCATAAATGAGGCCACAGGTGAACAGGAACTGATAAATTTCACA
>CBDUUJ010000082.1:0-9183 GCA_965370205.1 uncultured bacterium | reverse complement strand
CGGGGAGAACCTGCAGCAGGAAAAACAACCCGTAGAACAGCACGGCAGTGCGTCTATATGCCTGAAATTATCGATGAAAAGATATTTCACCACCGACCATCAGTTACGCAGGGAATTGCTGTAAAATTAAAGGTTCTTCTCCCAATACCGGGGAGAACCTGCAGCAGGAAAAACAACCCGTAGAACAGCACGGCAGTGCGTCTTTGATGCTTATTACCAGTATGAAAACGCACTGCCGTGCTGTTCTACGGGTTAAAATCAATCGATAGTTTATCAATAGACCAGTAGGTTCATAATTATGAGATAGACTCTAAAGTGTGGGGTACCGGATACAATTTTTTTTAACTCTCTTAATGATCCATAAAAAATCGGTACGCTGGGGAACTCACTTATACGGATCGACGCCGGATTCGATTGCAATATTGCATGCGATTCTTAATGCCTCGATATTCATTTTGATCTGTTCGGCGTAATCGAGGTCCGCGCCGGATTGCCCTTCCTTTTTTCGCCTGTAAACGGATGCTCCGCCCACAAGACAATCCGCTCCGGCAAGAACGACTTCACCCGCCGTCTCGGTGTTGATCCCGCCGTCCACCTGGATAAGTCCCTCCCAGCCAAGCTTGCGCGCGATCTGTGAGACACGAGCGACTTTTTTCGGGGTCTCGGGGATATGCTTCTGACCCGCAAAACCCGGATTTACAGCCATGACCACAATAAGATCGATCATGGGTAGAATCGACATCAGGGTTTCCATCGGCGTTCCGGGATTCAACGCCACTCCCGCTTTCGCACCGCCGTCCCTGATCATGGAGAGGGTCCGATGTATATGCACGCACGGTTCCTGATGCACAGTGATGTACTCCACTCCAATTTTTAGCAGGCTGGGGATAATATCGTCCGGGTTCGTCACCATCAGATGAGCATCGAACGGAAGATCGCTCACTTCGCGGATGAGCCTGACGACCATAGGACCGAAAGTAAGGTTCGGAACGAAGTGACCGTCCATGATGTCGAGATGAATCCAGTCGGCGCCGCCCTTATCCGCCATTTTCGTTGCGTCGACAAGTCCGGCTTTTTCAACTGCAAGTATTGAGGAAGCTATAAGTGTCATTGTTACTCCTGTTGTTTTCCGATTTACGGTATTGTACCCGCTAAAAAGACTCTTCGCGAATATTGCGACCGTCGAAATTAACCCGAACGGTCGTCCTGCCATAGCTGGTGATAAGCTGTTCCACTGTTGTGGGACCGGTATGCTCCTCGGAGTATGCCTCTTTTGTCTCGTACCGGTCCTGCACGGTAATTTGTACCCGCACTGTCCCCGCAGATTCTGGAATATTCACCCACACCCTTGCCGAGCGCTTTCCCAGATTTTCGTAGGATGTCGGCGCGGAAAGGGTCAGAAGTATCTCGCTTCCCTGTCTGACCGAGGAACCCGCAAGGGGAAACTGGCTTGAGACAGTAATCTCGCGAACTCCCGGCACATAAGTGCGGCTGACACGCCTGAGCGTCAGTCGTTCCTCTGAAATCAGCTCAAGCGCCTCCTCATAAAAAAGACCCTCAAGTTGCGGCATCTGGACGACCCGGTCAAGGGGTCCGGCGGACGCTTCCATTGTCACGATTTCCCCAAGCGCAATCGGAGCGCCCGGCGGCGGACTCTGATTGATAATTGTGCCGCTCGGCGCGACATCGGAATAACGGGGTGTGCGAAAACCATGGCCCACGCCGATTCCATCCAGCATGGCTATCGCCTCTTCACGATTCAGACCGATTACATTCGGTGTGACAAGCGTACGGGAACCCTTCGAGACATCCACGAGGACCTCCCGTCCGATTTTTACATGCGCGCCGCCTGCGGGTCCCTGCACCATGATGATATCGGCTTCGACGTCATCGGAGTAAGCCTCGTTCTCAATCCTGAGAATAAGCCCCGCCTGCTCGACCGACAGAGCAGCGTCCTCGTAATTTAACCCGATAACATCGGGAACCAGGGTGTCCTCCCTGTCACCTGCAAAAAATGAATGCGACTGGTAAGCGAGCAAACTGCCTGATAAAACGAAAAAAAGGAAAACGCTCAGCCACATCACCGCAGAAACGGCGCGAGCCTCCCTGCGCCTGTCTTCACGTGTGGGTCCCATATCGGTACGGGAACTACCTGAGACAAGCGGAGTTTTAGAGCTGCGGGACCTGCCACCCGGTTTCCTTCTCGACCGTTCATTCCGTCGACGGCTTCCGACCGATCCCTTCGGACGGACTATCTTTTTTTTTCCTGTCTTCAATCAGTATCTCCACGGTCTAATCCGCTGAATCGTTCTCCAGTCTCGACACGATACCCGTTCAGGAAATCCCTGCCGCCCTGCGGCTTTTTACCGGGCGGCTGAAGTTCAGTAATCGCAAGGCCACCATCGATACATGCAACAACCGGACCATCCTTTGAGAGCTCAACAACCGTTCCCGGTTCATTCCCGCCCTCAATTTGCCGGATTCCTTTATCGGCGGTAAGGATTTTATAGTCCGAGCCACGGAATCGCGTCCGTGCACCGGGTTTTGGTGAAAACGCACGAATCCTGTTCCTGACCTCATCCGCCGGTCTGCTCCAGTCCAGCCAGGTATCGTCCTTTTCGATCTTCGGAGCATTTGTAATTTTCGATTCATCCTGCGGAACAGGCTGGATCGTGCCGGCTTCAAGCCCATCCAGAGCGCGAACGAGCATCTCAGCGCCAAGCGGGTAGAGTTTATCACAAAGGCTGTCATGACCGTCATCCGGGTCGATTGGCGCCTCTTCCTGAAGGACGATATCGCCTGCATCCATACGCTTGTGAAGATACTGCACCGTTACCCCTGTAACTCTATCCCCGGCAAGAAGCGCATATCGGACCGGAGCGGCGCCGCGCCATCTCGGAAGGAGCGATGGATGCACATTTATCGATTTGTGCGGGGGCGCATCGTAAATCGACCTGGGAATATATTCACCATAACTGACCACGGCGATTATATCCGGCGCGATTTCTGCAATAATTTCCTTCGTCTCATCATCGCGAATGGATTCCGGCTGGATCAGGGGAATCCTGTACGCCTCTGTGGCAAGCCTGACACGTCCGGGCACAATCGTTCTCCCCCTGCCCTTCGGACGGTCGGGCTGCGTAACGACAAGAACAACCTCATGCGAACTCTCAGCCAGCTTTTTCAGGGCAAGCTCGCCGAAAATATCAGTTCCGAGAAAAATCACCCTCATTTTTATCCCCTCCCTTTTCCGGACAGTGATGATGGAACCGTTTGACCGACAGCCTCCAGAAGTTTTATCCCGATTTCAAGAGGAACCTCAGCCTCATTGATTTTCCTCTCAGAGAATGCCCCATGATAATCGCTTCCGCCGGTGATAACGCAGCCACGTTTCCCTGCTATAACTTCAAGTTCCCGCATTAAATAATCGTCGTGCTCAGGATAATAAAGCTCGAACCCATGCGCGCCCATGTCGAGGATATCAGTAAGCCAGCCGAGATCGGGAAGCCTGCAGGGATGGGCAACAATCGCGATCGCACCTGTCTCGATCAGCATATTCAGCGGCTTCTGAAGCGGTGTCTCATGGTCTACCCAGGCGAGCGATCCGAAAACGAGGTAATCATTATAAAACCGGAGTGCGCCTTCAAGATCGTTTATGTAACCGTGATTTACCAGGACCCTGAGAATATGAGGGGGCATCGGCGGATTACCGCAACTTGTTTCGTAGATTTCTTCAATGGACAGATTATATTCAAAGTCTTTTAATTTTTCGAGAATCTGAATGAGCCGTTCTCTCAGGTAGGCATGATGCGCTTCCAGGAATCCCGAACATCGCGGATCATCCATCTGAAGGCCGTATCCAAGCAGATGCACTTCAATTCCCCTGTGAACGGTGGAGAATTCGATTCCTCCGATTCCGATGATTCCTTCTTCATCGCATGCCTTCAGAAATTCATCTACCCCGCCCACTGTATCGTGATCGGTCAGCGCGGCGATCCCGACACCGTTCACGGCAAATGCCCGAGCGAGTTCGGACGGTGAACAGGAACCGTCGCTGGCGGTTGAGTGGCTATGCAGATCGACAAGCATATAAATAAATACCTGAAATACCTTTGCATTGTACTCATACACCCGACCGGGCGTCAAACATCAAAATATAATATATGCATCCCCGATATGATTAATTCGTAACGCTGGCATCCCTGGTGTTGTTGAAAAAATCTAGAATTCCAGAGTCTCAGATTTTTAACATCAATCAGCTAATATTCCAGCACTAAATTATTTAGTAACAAAAATCCATCTATGCCGCCCACAAACTTGATCCTGTTTCTGCCAATCATGGATAACCATCGGGTTTGTGGGTGTCATTTTTATCGTCAATCATCCAGAAAAAGACACCCACAAACCCGCAGATTATTAAAAAATTGGATGAGACAGGATTAAGTTTGTGGGCGGCATAAATTTATATAATGACTATAAATCGAGAAGTATTGTGCTTTTTTCAACAGTCCCATCCCTGCCGGCTGTAACGCTGGCATCCTGCCAGCATCGGGAAATAAAAATTAACTTTTAAACTTAATAAACCTCATTAAATCCCTGTCCGATTTAAACATGATTATATTAATATATGGAAAACTCCCCGAAAAAGAAACAGGATCGCTTCATGGATATGGAACAGACCAATCAAAAACCCAGAGTACTTGTGATCGATGATGACGCTGTAACAATCAGGCTCATGGAGAAGCTGCTTGAGGACCGCTATGACATTTCCACCGCGTCCTCCGGCTTAAAAGCTCTGGAGATGATCTGTAATTCCAGTTTCGATCTCGTTCTTCTCGACTGGATGCTCCCCGGTATGGACGGACTCAGTCTCCTCATTGCGCTCAAGGCGGATGAAACGACGAAGGATATGCCGGTGTTATTCGTCTCAGGGATGACGGAGTCGGAGCATATTAATAAAGGATTGGAAGCGGGTGCTGCAGGATTCCTCTCCAAGCCATTTAGTAAAAATCAGATACTGGAATCGATTGGAAAGGCTCTATTAAATAAAACGATTGATTCAACAGTCGAACAGTATAATTAAATCCAACATTCCCGTCCGGCTAAACAACTTCCCAGGGTTCTTTTGGACGCTGGGTGGGTGTTTCCCTGTCACGATTGAAACCGAGTTCATACCCCGCAACGATGAGTTTCTGCATCTCATTAGTGCCTTCATAAATTGATGTCACCCGGATATCCCGGAACAGCCGCTCGATCGGAAAATCCGTTGAATAACCGTTCCCCCCGAAAATCTGCATGCACTCGTAGGCGGCACGATTCGCGATATCGGTGGCGTAACATTTGCACATGCTGGTCTCGCGGGTTGAACGAATGCCCCGATTTTTAAGATGGCCGCATCGATAGAGGAGAAGCCTGGCGGCATCGATTTCCGTCGCCATCTGAGCGATCTTGAGCTGTATCGCCTGGTGACGCGAGATCGTCTTCCCGAAAGTCACTCGCTCGTTTGCGTATTTCACCGCCTGATCCAGACACTCCTGCGCGAGTCCCACCGATCCCGCCGCGACCGAATACCGACCGTGATCGAGCGCCGACATCGCAATCTTGAAACCGTTTCCCCATCCCCCGATTATGTTACGTTTGGGAATACGACAATCCTCGAACACAAGCTCCGTCGCGTGATTCGCCCGACCGCCCATCTTCGGAAGGTCCTGCCCTACCCGGAATCCCGGAGTTCCCTTCTCGACCAGAAATCCGACAATCCCTTTATGCTTCTTCTCAGGATCGGCCTGCCCGAACGCAAGCGACATTGTCGAGAGCTGACCGTTGGAGATCCAGGTTTTTGTTCCGTTGACGATGATATCGTCGCCATCCTCAACGACTTTCGTCTCCTGGTTGTTCGCCCAGCTTCCGGCATTCGGCTCGGTGAGGCCATAGCACCCGATCATCTCGGCGCTCGCGAGTTTCGGGAGATAATAATCCCTCTGCTCATCGGAGCCCCATTCAAGAATTGTCAGCGCGACCAGTCCGGAGTGAACGCTCATCAGCGTGCGAACGGATGAGCATGCGGCGTTGATCTCCTCTGTCAGGATGGCATAACTGATGTGATCGAGATCCATCCCGCCGTATTTTTCCGGAAGCGTCGGGGCCATGAAGCCCATATCGACAAGTTTCGGAATAAGGTCCATCGGGAATTCGGCGGTACGGTCCCATTCGGCGGCGTATGGCCGGATGTGTTCATCGGCGAAATCGCGGACCGTCTCCCTGAGAAGTTTCTGTTCGTCTGTGTAATCGAAGTTCATGGGTTTATCCTCATTATTGATAGGGGAAGAATTCTACCATTTGACTCCGCAATAACAAGATAAATTATTACGGTGTCGCCTTCAAACTCCGCATCAGCGGAGTTTATGGGTGTCTGAGCTTATGGTGACTCTCCTGTTTGGATAACGTCACCATAAGGTCAAACACCTACAAGCTCGAAGACTCGCTTGTAGGCGACACCGAATATCTTAATTTTTTAAAGGACCGGATATCTTAATTTTTTAAAGGACCGGATATCTTTGTTTTTTTTAAAAGAATAGGAAATACAGAATGAGGTAATTTTATCGTTCTAATCCTCTTCCCTTTTTCTTTTTGGTTTGGGTTTTGAGAAGAAAAATATCTGCACAAATGCAAGAAGGATAAATGTCGCAAGAGTCGCGACCGACAGCTTGACTCCGGTACTGTAACTGAGCGGGTTGTAGTAGAACCGCACCAGATGTTCGCCTGCGGGAATCTCAATCGCCCGGAAATATCCAAACGCGCGATAAAAATTCATGACAGGAACACCGTCAACCTCCGCATGCCATCCCGGATAGAAAGTGTCGGCAAGAACCAGGTAGGCGGGATCGGGAGAATTCGTCATGATAAGAACCTGCTCGTCACGGATCGCGCCGCCGCGTCTCTGTGCGCCCACAGCTCCCCCGATCGGTTTTATCGTCGCCGTCGCACTGCCGGTGGTGCCGCTCTCAAACCTGCGCTGGTTCTGCGGTAACGGATCGAGGATCAGCGTTGTCATCGGATCGATCTCAGCCCGCATCAGTTGATTCAATGAGTTTGGACTCTCGATAATAATGTTCTCAGGCCGCGCAATCCCCGCGCGCGGATACGCATTCCTGTTCCGGTAAACCCTGATCGGACCGTCATCGATCAGATTGAATCGACCGGTCGACTCAAATTCCAGCGGTGTGAGGACATACCGGCTCGCCATCAGGTCAATGAGGAGCGTCCGGTCAGCCCATTCGGACGGGGATACCTCATTGTATTCCGAACCGACCATAAGCGGCGCAAGCTGCTGATTAGCCGCACCCTCAAGAGTGAAATATCGCTCAAGGAACAAACTCGCGAATCCATTCGAAGAAGCCAAATCCCAGTGCATGAAAATATTCGGCGCAAGAGTCTCACGAAGCGCCATGTAGTTATCCATGTCGTCCGACCCGCCGCCGTTGTACCAGACCGTGTCGTCCGACCCGTCATACTCGAAAATATCCCTCGCGTAATACAACTTCAGGAATGAGTAAAATCGATTCGGCTCTCCGTCCCTTTGAAGAACCTGCGCGGACCGGGGCGGGCTTGTGAAAAATTCCTTTCCGGTCGTTCGTATCGCCGGAACCTGGAAGCTGATCGCATAAAGATCGAGGATTGTAATAAGGATAATAGTTCCTGCAAGAATCCTGCTTCGATCCTTCTTGCCGAAAAGCGCAATAGCGAAATGAAACGCTGTAACCGCAACGAACGCATGAAGCGCAGCAAAAGCCAGATGAGACCGCCATCGGGAATACAACCCACCATCGTATCGTTCACTGAGTCCGATAAATGCAGATCCAATGGTTGAATCGATCAATCCGTTCCAGACAGTTCTAAGCACGGGAACATACATTGCTCCGATCAGGAACAGAGTAGCCAGGAAAAACGGCGCGGCCATCAGCCCGATAGCGGTCGGACTGATCTTCGGTTTCTCCGACTCGGCATCGGCTAATAGATTCTGCAATCCATATCCGGCGAGAAGAGTTGAAGCGAAAATCACTATAAACCAGAATCGATCGGGTGCGCGGAATTTATCGAAGAAGGGAACTGTGGAATATACCGCCGGATAAACAACCCCGTATTTCCCAACCGCCAGCGCAAGGAACAAAACCACCAATACAAGTAAAATGAAAACCCCGCGCTTGCGTGTGAGAAGCCCGGGAAGTACCAGCATAAATGGAACAAGCCCGAAGTACGGGAAAAAATTCGCCGCAATGGGAACCGGCACCTGTGATCCGTTCTTCCAGATTCCATAGAATGTCGGCGCCAGGATGTCGATAAAATGTTCCGGCGGGAACGAGAACGCCGACGCTACCGAGTAATCGCCCTGCGTTCCCCGCCATGCGTGATGCATCAATTCCATGGTCGGAAGAAGCTGGAACGCGTAAAGGCCGACGGCAAGCATCAGGGTAAGGAAAAACTGGAGAAGCGGAATAAGGTTTATCTGATTATCCCTGGAATTTTTACCCTTATCCGGTGAAAGGATGAGGAAAAAGACATATGGAATAAGCGCGAGGATGGTAATTCCTGTCACCTGAAGGCTTCCGCCCATCATCTGCAGCACGATGGAAACCGCGGCAAGGAGTGGGAACATAAGTGTACCGCGACGGGCCCCAAGAGTCAGGAACGTGAAGATGAGCGGTATCCATACAATTGATCGGAAAATTGTGAAATTGATCGGAAGGCTCAGGAACATCCCGGAGAACATGAAAGCGACGGCGCTGAGAAGACTCGCGGACGGTTTCAGGCGAAGAACGCGCGCGAAGAAATACTGGAACCATCCTGCGAGAGCAAAATGCAGGAGGACATCATACGAGAATGAATGAGTGTCGCTGGTCAGCCAGTAGACGAATCTTGTCGGGAGATAAAACAGCGCGCCCTGGCTTTCGGCGAACAGTGGAAATCCCATGAAGAAATCGTCGCACCAGAGCGGCATCCGTCCCGATGCGAGCGCCTCCTGGTTGTACTGCTGCCAGGGAGTGTAAACATTCATGATGTCGCCAGCGAAAAAGACCTGTCCGCGGAAGATGACATCAGAAAAGAAAAGAACAACCAGCCCGAGGATGAACAGGAGATTGAAAATATCCTGAGCGATATCACGGCCGAGCTGCGGCTGATCCG
>CBDUUJ010000081.1:0-9224 GCA_965370205.1 uncultured bacterium | reverse complement strand
AACTAACTATACCATAGAGTTACTCAACCATTTTATTTTTGACGAAAGTCGAGCTCACGGTCGCGGCTCTGATACAGGCATGTTTTAAGACGATTATTTTTTACTCATCCATAAGCTACGAAATCGATTTCAGCGCACGGCAGATCGTCTGACCCGTGAATGTGTTGCCGGTGAAGTTGTTGCCGCTCATGCCGTTGGTCGCCTGCATGAACGCGACCTCGTTGCCCTCATCATCGATCCACTGGTAACTGAGGATATGGAAGGTCATGTAGCCGCCGAAGTCAGTATCCACAAAGCTCATGTGATGACGGATCAGTATGCAGTTAAGGACAGTCTGGTTGCCGCTTATCGTGAAGATCGCAGGGCCGGTGCCAAGTGTCTGCATGTCCCAGCTTATGCTGAAACTGACTCCCGTGAGAGTGCCATCCCCGCTGCCGCTGTCGAACCACGGATGGCAGATGGGGTGGGTGATCTCGAATGTATCATTGTATTCGAAGATACTGCCTGTCATGTATTGACCCTGAAGTTTTAAATCGCCATTTTCCGCATCGGCGAAATCAAACAGATGCGGGCAGTACATATCCTGGCCTATTGTAGGGGCATCCTCTTTGAAGAAGAAATCGGCATCGGGCCACTGGCTTTTTGCGCCGTTTGGTACATCCGGATCGGTCGGGAGCAGCCATGAACATACGGCGGGCGCGCTCGGCGGTACAGTGGTGAAATCCCACGGACCTTTCGGAGCATCGTAATCCAATCCACTGAGACCGCTGATATGACCATCGTAATAATCAAATGACCGTATACCATAGAGATGGTCAGCCGAATTATATTGATCGATCAGGTTTACACAGAAATCCTCGAACGGCTCCACGTAAATCTCGAGCATCGGGTCGAGTTCATCATCAAGACCCCATTCATCAACTATTTTCAGACCGATCTGGTGCAGTCCGCCCTCAAAGAAAGTAAGCTCGATAACATCGTCGTCCTGAATATCCACCGGGTCGTCGTAATCGCCGTTTCCGTCGATATCCCAGTAAACATCGTCGATATCGCCATTCCCATCATCGTCGAATGACAGGTTCGTCAGGGTCACCATCTCGCCCATTACGGCGGAATACGAACTGGCTTCAGCGTCGGCGACCGGAGGACCGTTGACCTCGATCAGAAGCGGCTCATCGAGTTCATCCTCGTTTTCAGCGGTATCCTTAACGCGATGCTGAACCAGGTAGTCGCCGCCGGTTGTGTAAATTTTGGTGGTGTCCTTTCCGAACTTGTCGTAGAAACCGTCGCCGTCGGTGTCCCACTCGAAAAACACGATATCCATGATTCCATCGGGATCGATAGAGGCATCATAGAAATGGACAAGTGTGTTAACCATGGGTTGCGTGTTGTCGGCATCGGCGCCGGCGATCGGCGGCTCATTGCCTGCCCCCTGAACCTCGATAGTCAGCGGCTCATCGAGCATGTCGGAGTGGAAAACCGAATCTGTAACGCGAAGCTGCACTTTGTATGTACCCGCGGACGGATACTGAAGCGATGGATTCTGCTCTTCGCTGCCGACCTGGAAACCGTCGATTGGATCGAATGAGAAATCCCATTCCCATTTGATAATGTCGTCCGCTCCGTCCGGATCGGTTGAGTCATCGAAAAAATCAACGGTTTGACCGGGTTGCGGATCAACCGGATCGGCATGAGCGATAGCTGTCGGGGGCAGGTTTTCCTGCGGGATGAATTCCGCGACCGTCAGGTTGACAATCTGGTACGCGGTCAGGTCGAGCCAGTCGGGAGCCGTCGCGTTGGCGGTGTCCTCGACCGAAATCAGGCACATGTATTCGCCTTCGGGCGCAATTTCTTCATTCTCTATTGTGACTTCAAAGCGTGTGTACCCGTCGCCATCCTCATTCCAGACAGCGTTGGCAGTACCCGCGAACAATTCCTGGCATTCGATAACCGGAGCGAAATAGCTGACCTTGCCCTGATGATCGTAGACATCGATGTAAAGTTTGGTCTCGCCGCCCTGATCCGTGAGTCCCTGACCGATAGTTTCTTCCGTAACTTCAATTTTCCATGGTTCCGGGCAGTTAGCTTCAGCCGGGAAATCATTAACGGGATTGGTAACCGGCTTGGTGGTTGGGTTCGTCCAGGAAGCATCCACCGCATACCCGAATACAAACTGGGTGTCCGGCATGTCAAGCGTATAGGTTTCGATAATTGCCGATCCCGAATAAAACATGTTGCGGGTATTCGTTGCTCCGGGGGATACGTGACGAATGTAGCCGTTCAGGAGGGCATTGGGTGTCATTGGAGGAGTGTATTTGCCCTTCAAATAACCCTGGAGGCCATCGGGACCCGATCCTGCCGTCGTGCCGTTGTACAGGGTCGTGAATCCCTGCGCATTAACAAGTGCGCCGTCACCGGCATATCGATCCGGTGTTGATAATCCTGATTCATGGAAATTGTGGCTCCCGGCGAACATTGCAATTCCCCGGACATCGAAGCCGGTAAGGTTTGCGCTTGGGAACGGATGTGAGATCCGGACATCGAACATCTTCGTCCCGTCCGGACCATCGACCATTCCGAGAATCGATACGCAGTTCGTGCAGGGACCCTGTTCCAGGAATTTCAGGATGTTCCAGTGGTCGGAAACCTGCCTCAGAGGCATAATCTCATAGACATTTTCAACTGGATCGACGTAGATGTCGAACCAGGCCCACAGATAGTGGCCGGATTCGAGTGATTCTATTTGACGCGTCAGGTCAGGTGTTATCGGGGTTTCGTATGCCGATCCGTCACCGGCGCATGACGTGGTCAGCATGAATAACAATGCAGTAACGCATAAAAAGGGAAACAGGCGGGAAATCATTTGTAACCTCCGGAAGAGTGCTTATATGAATATTGACTGGTTGTCATTCGGACGACCGCCAAATGGATAAATCGTGAGTAACCATCCCCCTGATGAAGCTAATACCCAATTCCATTCTACAATTAGTTTGATGAGTTAGCCAGTGCTTTTGATATAAATTGTTATAAAACGGCAAAATCCGATTCAGTTGCCGATTTCATCCGATTCCCGGTGCGATTTATATTAACCGGGGATACCAGTCTGCGGGTTGTGGGATCAGAAGATTTTTACAAGTGCGAACAGCAATATCGCCATCAAAGTGACGCACGTGGAGTAGATAAGAATATTCAGTTTGCTCATCCCGATATCTCCCTCGAGTTTTGGTAACAGGTCATATGCAGTTTGCGTGCCGGATTCGCTATAAATCCGGAGTTGTCCAGTAAAGCTGATGGATACGGCGATTCAAGGCGTCGGAATTCGCAGATGAGGTTTCCATTCCAATTTGAAAATTCCAAAATTGTTGCAGGATTCAACAAATCCAGCTCGGTTGAGTAGCAAATTGACCTGGTTCGGAAAGGAAAAGGACTACACGTCGGGTGGCACCTTCAAGCATATACGAGGCGTCAGCCGAGTATGATGCTTGTGGGTGCTGATAATATAGACACTCAATCAGGAACACACCCACAAGCGGATTATCCTCACTCCGTTCGGTCAATCCGCTTGAGGGTGCCACCCGGAATTGAGTGTTTCAAACAGTTCCGATGTCGTCCGCAAATGTCATTGGGAGGGAAAAACTTCGCATCAAAAAAGGCGGCCAATCGACCGCCTTGTGCTTTCAGTTGATGATTAATTTACAGGACAGATTCTCAGTCGATAGATATCAATGACCTGCAGATCACACTGCCGGTAAACATGTTACCGGAGTAATTGGTGTCCATGAAACAGTTCGTGCCCCTGATAATCGCGACCTCGTTGCCGTCCTCATCAATCCACTGATAGGTAAGAGTCGAATAGTCGAGCACCCCAAATCCGGGATCATCGAAATTCATTTTGTTACGAACCAGCATGCAGTTGAGAACAGTGGTCAGGCCGTCGATTTCAAAGATCGCCGGACCTGTGCCGAGCGACTCCGCCGACCAGGTGGTCATGAACGGATATTCCAGAGGAGTATCCAGAACATCAATCATGGCTGCTAAGAGATCATCAAGTATCTGGTCGATTATCTCAAGCGAGAGTTCATTGAGAATATCAACAATGATCTCCTTGATAATGTCTACCGGGATAAGGTTATAAATCTCCAGGATGTTATTCAGAAGGTCATCCAGGCTCATATCGGCATAGCATTCATCCAGGAAATCCTCGACCTCATCCACATCGACACACTCAAGGTGCTCGACAAGGAAAAGCACAATGTCCGCCACAGAGATGTCCTCAAGAACTTCATGTAGTATTTCCTTGATTGTTTCAGTTGGGATTTGGTCAAAGATAAACAGCATCGTTTCCACAATGAAGTCTGAAATTTGTTCCTTTGTGAGACCGTCAAGATTATCCAGAATCCAGTCCTGTAACAGGTCGAGCTGATAGATATGCATGGTTGTATCGCCCAGTCCATTGTCGTAGAACGGGTGGCATATCGGGTGTTCGATATTGTAAATGCCTTCGAAGTCGGTATAGATGAAAATCGGCCACTGACCGAGAAGCGCCAGGTCGCCATTGGCGGCATCGACGAAATCGAACCTGTGGGGCGTATAGACTGATCCGTCCAGGTATGGATGGGGTTCCTTAAAGAAGAATTCCGCGTCGGGCCAGATTTCGGCAGGCGCGGAAAGCCCGGGATCTGACGCGGGCTGCCATTTGCATTCCTTTATTTCCGCATCCAGAACAGTGGTGAAATCCCAGGGTCCGTTATGACTCTGGTAATCAAGACCGTTGAGCATTCCGAGCGAACCATCGATGTAGTTGAATGTGCGGGTGCCGTAGAGGTGGTCGGCTGAATTATATCGGTCGATCAGTTCGACACAGAACGGGTCGAGAGTCTGGACATCGATTTCGAGCGGCGTATCCAGCTCATCCTCAAGGCCGTACTCATCGACAACCTTCATGTTGATCTGATGGATTCCGAATTCATAGAACGGCAGTTCGACCACATCCTGATCGATGACATCCACATCGTCATAGTAGTCACCGTCGCCGTTGACATCCCAGTACACATGAACAATCGCGCCGTTGCCGTCATCATCGAACGACAGGTTGGTGAGAGTTACCAACTCGCCGAATTTCGGACTGAAATCGCTTGCGTTGGCATCGGCGACCGGAGGCGCGTTAACCTCGATCAGAATCGGGTCGTCCAGTTCATCCTGGTTGCTTGTGGAGTCGGTTACCCTGTGCTGGATCAGGTAGTCGCCGCCGATATCATAGATTCTGTATGGGTCTTCCATTACTGTTTCGTAAAAACCGTCGCCATCCAGATCCCACTCGAACAGGGTGATATCCGGAAGCCCGTCCGGATCGGTCGAGCAGTCGTAGAAATGAACCATCGTGCCGGTATTCGAGTGTTTGTAATCCGAATCACCGCATGCGGTCGGTGCAGACCCCTGGACCGTGATTGTCAGAAGCTCATCGAGCATGTCGATATTGTCCGTTGCGTCGGTTACACGGAGCTGGACTTTATAGATACCCTGCGCGGGATATGAAATTGACGGGTTCTGTTCCTCGCTGCATACATTGAAGCCGTCCAGATCATCATAGGTGAAATCCCATTCCCATTTGACAATGTCGTCTTCCGGATCAGTGCTGTCGTCGTAGAAATCAACGTTATCACCGGGAAACGGATCGACCGGATCGGCATGGGCCGCGGCGGTCGGAGTATTAAGCGGTTTGACATTAATAACCAGCGGCTCGTCGAGCATGTCAAATTCATCTTTCGTGTCGGTAACGCGAAGCTGTACCAGGTACTCGCCATGTTCCGGATATGAAATTGACGGATTCTGCTCGCTGCTTCCGGTTCCATCGAAGCCGTCAACCGGATCGAAAGAGAAGTCCCATTCCCACTTGATGATGTCATCATTTCCCTGCGGATCGGTGGAGTCGTCAAAGAAATCCACATTATCGCCCGGGAATGGATCGACCGGGTCGGCGTGCGCTGCGGCTACAGGCGGATCATTTTCCTGCAGCACGAATTTGTTAACCGTCAGAGTAATGACCTGATACGCGCTGAGATCGAGCCATTCCGGCGAGGTTCCGTTTTCCGTATCCTCGACAGTTATCAGGCACATGTAATCGCCGATTTCCGCGAGCTTCTCATTTTCGAGAGTCACTTCGAATCGGGAGTACCCGTAACCATCCTCCACGCCATCCTCAACCCATGAAAATATTTTTTCACTATCGAAGAGGTCGAAACATTCAGTGGTCGGAATGAAATAGCTGTCCTTGCCCTGGTAATCGAATACATCGATTGTGACCTTGGTCTGGCCTCCAATATCAGTAAGTCCCTGACCGATTCCTTCCTCGTAAACAACTATCTTCCAGGGTTCCGGGCAGTTCGCTTCCGGCGGGAAATCCACCATCGGGTCTGTTACGGGTTGGGTTGTGGCGGTGACCCATGAACAATCGACCGCATATCCGAAGAAGAACTGGCTGTCCGGTAATTTCACATCGTATATATGGGTGACCGAATCCTCAGCATAAAAGGCGTTTCGGGTATTTTCAACACCTGGTGAGGTATAGCGGATGTAACCATTCAGCAGTGCATCGGCACCGAAAAGATCAGGCCACTTGGTTCCATAGCCCTGGAGCCCGTTCGGACCTTTTCCGAAGGTCGTGACGTTATACAGCGTTGTAAAGCCATCTGCGTTTGTCAGCGCTCCACCGCCCAGGGTTAGGTCCGGAGTGGTAAGCTCGGACACGGGAAACAGGTGATTCCCCGTGAATATGGCAATACCGCGGACATCGAAACCCGTGAAATTTGCGGTGGGGAATGGGCTGATCAACATGACTTCGAACAGTTTCGTTCCATGACCTGATTCGCCCAGGTTGACAATCTGCAGGCAGTTAGTGCAGGGATTCTCCTCGAGGAACCTGAGAACATTCCAGTGATCGGAGACCTGCCTTAAAGGTGTAATCTCAATAATGTTCTCTTCCGGGTCGACAAAAACCTCATAATATGCCCAGAGATAGTGATCTGCTTCCGTTGGTTCAGTCTGACCGGTGAGGTCTGGAGTGTCGAGAATATCCGGGACTGTTGGATTTTTAGCCACAGGTCCGTCCCCGGCGCAGGAGATCGTTAACGCAAGCATTAATATTGCTACGCCTGCCATAATATAATAGCGCGAAGTCATTGAGTAACCTCCGTCGAAATATTTCCAGATTTTTATCCTAGCCTACTAAAAGCACAATAAAATCAGGCAATAAGTATCAAAATAGATGTTTAACTTGTAAAAGTATATTTTATCTATATTTTGATTGGAAAGCAAATGATATTAACATATGATAAGAAAATATAAATAGTAATTTATCCTTCCCCCCGATGTCTCCATCACGCTTCCATCTGCGAAATGTCAATTTATTGAAATCTGCGGACGGCAGATCGTGATCGCCGTATAGGTGTCACCTGAGAAATTATCGTCCGGAAGTCCGTTGGTGGCGAACATGATGGCGACCTCATTACCGTCCTCATCGATCCACTGATATGTAAGAACCGAGAAATCCAGCAGTTCATATTCGGTATCAATAAAAAAGCTGTGACCGCGGATAAGCAGACAGTTAATAACCTCGATCTGATCGTCAATCATGAAAATCGCCGGTCCAGAGCCGACTGTTTCCATATCCCAGTCTATCGAGAGAGTAATGTCCTGTTCTTCATAGCTTGCTGAGATTTCCCCGGAACCGCTGTCGCTCCAGGGATGGCATATCGGGGTTGTAATCTTGAAAATCTCCTGGTAATCGAAATGGAACCCAGGCACCCATTGACCCTGAAGCACAACTTCGCCATTGGCGGCATCGACGAAATCATACCGGTATGGCAGCCAGATCGTATCGCCCATGAGAGGATCGGGTCCCTCAAAGAAAAATTCAGCGTCGGGCCAGATATCTGCAGCCGCTGCAACAATAGGATCGGTCGATGGCACCCACCTGCATATTTCATCTTTTATTTCCGGCACGCCGGTGAAATCCCACGGCCCATCGGGGTCCTGATAATCGAGACCTTCAATATATTCGATTGAAGCCTGGTAGTAATTGAATGTGCGGGTTCCGTAAAAATGATCCGCCGAGTTGTACCAGTCGATCAGTTCAAGGCAGAACGGCTCAAATCCTTCGACATTGATAACAAGAGGCTCGTCAAGCTCGTCCTCAAGACCGTTGGAATCGACAACCTTCAATCCAATCTCATTGATTCCGGCTTCGCACATGAGGATTTCAACCACGTCCTGATCGGCGATATCCTCTGGATCGTCGTATTCGCCGTTGCCGTTGATATCCCAGTACACATGCTCAATCGAACCGTTCCCGTCATCATCGACAGACAGGTTGGTCAATGTAATAAACTCACCCACGGAAATATCGTATGCGCTTGCCTCGGCATCTGCGACAGGCGGACCGTTTACCTCGATCAGAACAGGCTCATCCAGGTCGTCCACGTGATCGGCGGAGTCGGTGACCCGATGCTGCACCGGGAAATCGCCTGCTTCGTGGTAGGTCCATGCAGGATTTATCTCTATGGTTTCGTAAGCTCCGTCACCGTCGAGGTCCCATTCATAGAGAACGATGTCAAAAATCCCATTCGGGTCCTGTGAACAGGAAGTGAAATCGACAGCGGTATCAACATTGGGATTCTGGTTATCAGCGTCGGCGCATGCGGTGGGCGGCGAATTGTTATCCTCCTGAACATTGACAGTCAGAGCTGTGTCGAGCATATCTGTATGCTCTTTCGTGTCGGTAACACGGAGCTGAATTTTGAAAATCCCCACGACCGGATATTGCGTCGATGGATTCTGCTCCTCGCTTTCCACGTTGAATCCTTCGATCTGAACGTACGAAAAATCCCATTCCCATTTGACGATATCTTCAGGACCGTCGGGATCGGTGGAATCATCGAAGAAACAGACAGGTTGATTGGGGAATGGCTCGGTCGCGTCGGAATAGGCGGCGGCGACAGGCGGGTCGTTGTATTTCTCAACAGTGATAATCAGCGGATCATCGAGCGTGTCCCAGTGGAATTCCGTATCACTGACACTGAGCTGGACTTCGTAGACTCCCTCTGATGAATACTGCCACAGGCGAATCTGCTCCTCGCTATCGACCTGAAATCCATCGCCCGGGTCGAACGAAAAATCCCATACCCAGGTGATGAAAACGGAACGACCGACCCGAACGGTGGAATCCT
>CBDUUJ010000080.1:0-9301 GCA_965370205.1 uncultured bacterium | reverse complement strand
GAAATTAAGAAGCTCAAGCGGGGATTGTATTCATATAAGAAGTAGGAATTAAATCAAAACTGAAATTCAATGTACTTGCTGTTGAATTACAGCGAGTTGATAGTGCGAATACGTAGCCCGGCAATCCATCCATTTGCCGGGTTTTTTTATTGAACACCGGGGACAGGCACCTGATTTTACCGTAGGAACTTAATGAAAAATCGGAGAATACAGCACGGTAAAATCATGTGCCAGTTCCCGTATCTTCAATTTACCAACTGAAAAGCCGGAAGAGCCAATTACTCAATAGGGGATATTGGGTAATATTCACTTCAGCTTTCTCATAAGAGTGCCGATTCGTCTTTGGGCCTGCGTGTTATCCGCTTCATCCGCAAGTTCTCGCGCGATCTCAAGATGTGCGCGGGCTTTTTCATAATCCTCTTTCCCAATATATATTTCCGCCATGTCGGCTCGCAGTTCATAGCCGATCTCGGTCACTGCGAGCGCGATCGCCAGATGGTGCAGCGCCTTGTCATTGTCGCCGGCTTCCAGCGCGAGACGTCCGAGCGCCTTATGCGCCGGGACGCTCTCAGGTTCCCATCCGAGCGCGATCCAGAGACCGTCCATCGCCTCCACGACCAGCTCATCCCGTCCGGGTTCATCCATCGGAATGTCATCAAGCACCATGTCCGCGAAATTCAGACGAGCGACACTTTTGAATGGATTATTCTCTTCCAGCTCAGCCAGAATTCTCGCCTGGTCGAGAGCTTCGTTGATCCTGCCGGCCCGGCGAAGGGCGTTCATCCACATAAAAACCGTGCCCGGATCGTCCGGGTCGGATTTATAGGCATTTTCGAGCATCTCCATATCGGGTGCATTTGATTCGCCGCTCGTGGCTTCGGGGGGAAACTCATCCGATTCCGCACCGCCAAGCACATACGAAGGTTTATCCGATCCTGAGTCGTACTGATTGCAGGAGCAGATCGGTAAGATGAAGATTAACAAGATAGTTGCATAAAGAAATCGATTCATAAGGCATCATCCGTAATAGTCCGTGGGAAGTATACCAGATGCTCAGGCTGTAAAGATGAAATAAATCGCGATGAAGTTCACGCGCTCTGGTATAATCCAAACCATTCAAGACAATGGACGAACCGGCACAGGTAACTAACGAGCTTTCACAATCATTTATCATCGGACTCCTTATCGCGGCGTCGGGAGTTCTGGCGATCGAATTCGGCCTGTCGGTGGCAGTGCTTGAGATTGTCATGGGTTTCATCGCGCGGAATGTAATCGGTATCTATGAAGCGAGCTGGCTTGAATTTATCGCCGATCTCGGTCTGATCATGCTCATGTTCATCGCGGGATTCGAGGTCGATATCCCGATGCTCCGCAAGAACCTGGGCAAGAGCACGGTCGTGGGCGGTTTGAGTTTCATGGTGCCGTTCGCGGGAACCTACGGACTCGCGCTGCTTCTTGGATTGGAGCATGACAAGGCGGTCATTGTCGCGATCTGCATGTCGACCACCAGCCTCGCGCTTGTTTTTCCGGTCTTACGGGAGATGGGTCTGCTAACCAACGCGCCGGGACAGTTCATGCTTTCATCCGCGATGGTTGTGGATATCGCGAGCGTGATAGCGCTTATCCTGTTTTTCATAAAGCCAAGCTGGGCTCTTCTTCTTGGCGCGCTTGCAGTGATCGTTATCATGCTCCTCGCGCCGAGGATGTCGAGATGGCTGTTCGGACGGTGGCGCGGGAACCTGATCGAGATGGAGGTCCGGTTTATTCTGTTCACCCTTATCGCGCTGCTGTTTATCGCGGAGCTGTCGTCGGTTCACGCCGCCCTGACCGGATTTGTATTCGGCGTCGTGATGAGCACCATTCTTCGGAAGCACTACCAGGTGGAGGAAAAGATCAGGAACATCGTGTTCAGTTTTTTCGCGCCGGTGTTTTTCTTTCACGCGGGAACCCGGATGGATATCAGCGAGTTCAGCTGGCGCGACGCGATGTACGTTATCGTGTTGGCACCGGCGGCGTTTCTTTTGAAATTTGGCGGAACCTACCATCCGTTCAAATGGTTCAAATGCAGCCTTAACACATTCGGAGCGATCCTGTTCAACTATCGGCTCTCGTTCGCGATTGTCGCGGCTCTGTTCGGGTTGCAGACCGGGCGGCTGACATCGGGTGAGTATTCCGC
This sequence comes from uncultured bacterium, assembly GCA_965370205.1. Taxonomy (GTDB): domain Bacteria; phylum JAJVIF01; class JAJVIF01; order JAPKYR01; family JAPKYR01; genus CBDUUJ01. The sequence goes on along the minus strand of CBDUUJ010000080.1, from coordinate 7,125 downwards.
GATTATGTGTATCGTGCTCGTGACAAGTCTCGGAACCGCACTCCTCCTCAAATTCCGCCCGAACATAGAACATCCACCGATGGAGTAGAAAAAATCAAATGGAGTTGGGAGTTTATTCTTCGTTTGAATATTTACGAAAGAACTCCGCGATCATTTTCTTATCGGCTTTACCTTCAGCGACTGAGAGAGTCAACACTTCAGCGTTAAATGTCTCGCTGTCTGGGTCAACGATAATTCCATTATATTCCAGAAAGATCATACCCGCTGCCCATCCAACTCTTTTATTACCATCAATAAATGGGTGGTTTTTAATTATGTGGAAAACATATGCCGCAGCCATTTCATAGATATCCTTGTGCAGGTATTCATCACCGAAACCTGCCGACGGCTGTGAGATTGCAGATTCAAGTAATCCCCGGTCACGGATTCCAGCTTCGCCGCTGAACAGTTCCAGCATTCTTCGATGGATTTCAAATATTTCCTCCAATTCCAAAAAAACGATATTCATCGATTATTCCGCCAGTTTCCGGAAAGTCTCACCATATTTATCAACTATCCGATTAAACGCCGCATCGAATTTCTTGCGCCTGTCCAAGTCGTTAGCAGGCTTTATAACCAAACTCTCTCCATTGGTCGTTATCTCCAATGGCGTGTCCGGATTGATATTCAGCAACTCAAGAATTGCCTTATCGATTATCAGGGCAAGACTGTTTCCATGTTTTGTTAATTTTTTGATCATAACACGATGTCCTTCTTTTGTCAATACACCGTCCAATTAATTGTAATACATGGGCTGCTCATCGTCAATACGTTTTATAATTAATAGTAATACATGGGCTGCTCATTGTCAATACGTTTTATAAATATTTAGAATATAAATTCTAGATTAAAACTAAAAAAACACGGACTTTTAATCCGTGCTTATAATTTCTGAGTGCAAAAACACAGGTTTATCAGGTGCTACTTCACTCCTGCTTTTAACTTCTCCAGTTCCTTTGCTGATTCCTCGAGCGGGATGTGTGTAAATGTCGCCTGGAAGAATCTCAGCGTTTCCGGCTCGAATGTGAATTTCAATCCCCGGATCTCGTGACGCTTTTCCCATAGCTCGATCGTGCCCTCCGCAGCGACATCCATGTGCAGGTTAGTGTAAACCCGTCGCGGAATTGTGTACCGGACAAGTTCGAGTTTCGGGTGACGGTTCTGCCCGGTTACCGGATCGCGACCGGACGAAACATTGCCGCGTTCCATTGTCCTGACCCCGCACGCCATGTAGACCTCCGCCGCGAGTGTCTGCGCGGGGAAATGATCCTGCGGGAGATGTTCGAGGAATCGTTTCGCGTCGATGAAAATCGCATGCCCGCCAAACGGAACGACCACCGGGATTCCGGCATCCTGCATTTTCTGTCCCAGGTATCGGGTCTGCCTGATTCGTGCAGCAACATGCTTGTCAGACTCGACCGCCTCGAGAATTCCTCTCGCGACCGCCTCCATATCGCGTCCGGCCATCCCGCCGTACGTGTGCAGACCCTCGTACTCAACGACCATTCCCTTCGCCTTCACGAAAAAATCATCATCGTTCATGGCGAGGTACCCGCCGATATTGACGAGGTGATCCTTTTTCGAGCTCATCGCACAGCCGTCCGACAGATCGGCGATTTCCCTGACAATCTGCTTAACTGATTTTTTAGAGTAGCCTTCCTCATGCTGCTGGATGAACCACGCATTTTCAATCATGCGGGTCGCGTCAAGCATGATCGGGATTTTGTATTTATCGCAAAATGCCCTAAGCTCGCGAATGTTTTCCATCGAGAACGGCTGACCGCCGGCCATGTTCACGCAGCCTTCGAGACTGACATACGGGATTTTATCGGCGCCGACCTTATCGACCAGTTTCCGCATCTTGTCGATATCGATATTGCCTTTCCATTGATAGGTCGATTGTGTGTCGTGCGCTTCATCGACAATGACATCGACGAATTTCCCGCCGGCTTTTTCCTGATGGAGCCGGGTGGTAGTGAAGAACATATTTCCGGGCACATAGTCGCCGGGCGATATGAGGATCTGGCTCATTATGTGCTCGGCGCCCCGACCCTGGTGAGTCGGAACGAGATGCTTGTACCCGTAGACTTCCCGGACTGTCTCCTCGAGGAAATAAAAGTTGCGGCTGCCGGCGTAGGCCTCATCGCCGAGCATCATCCCAGCCCACTGGTAGTCGCTCATGGCTGAGGTGCCCGAATCGGTGAGGAGGTCGATGAACACGTCCTCACTTCTCAGGAGGAATGTGTTGTAACCCGCCTCCTTCATAGCTTTCCGCCTGTCCTTTTCAGAGATAAGGCGAATGCGCTCGACCATTTTGATTTTATAAGGTTCAGCGAGAGTCTTTGGCATGCGGACCACCTGATTAATCAGCGTTCCGGGGAAATAACAAAACAACGCCCCATGGACGCCCCTCTAATTCCCTGTTAACAAGGGCGGATGGGTATCTTAACTTAAATGGGATAAAGAGAGCAAGGAAAAATGGTGGATAATCGCTTATTAGCAATGCCGGCTGTCGCGAGAGCATCCTGCTCTCGCAGATAGCTGTGCCTGCAATATTTACCAGATAGTTCCATCCACCTAACGATGCTCCACCACCACTTTCCGTGTTCTTGACGCTCCCGAACCGCTTCCGCCAAGCGCGATCAATGCGCCCAGGAAGAATCCGAAATTGTACCAGTTGCCGTTATTATGCACCTCGTAGAAATGCACATTGTCAGTGAAAAGGGAAATTATAAATGTGAACGGAAATATAACTCCGTGCCAGAGGCCGAGCCAGAATCCCGCGAGTTTTCCATCATCGGTCGGGATATTCGCGTAATCGTTGGGTCCCGCCGCGCACGAAGCGATCAGCAGAAGGCAGATACATAGCAGGAAAATCAGAATGGTTCTTGGTTTGATCATTGCAGTTTCCTCCATTCGTCACTGGAATAATGTCGCATCGGAACAGGCGGATATCAGCTGATTTACCGTGTCGCGGATGATGATGACGTCATCACGCCCGGCGTGAGCGCATCCTGCGCTCATCGACGCGATAAACGTCGGGAAGTTATAAATGCACCAGCCAGCAGCCAAATAAACAGACTGAATGCGGTGATGATCCAGCCGACTTTGAGTCCGGGCGTGATGTAGCGGAATTCGACTGTGTGGCGACCGGACGGCACACGCACAACCATTAAATTTAAATGCTCAACGTTTAAAAAAGTCGGTTCCCCGTCAAGATACGCGCTCCAGCCAGCCGAATGGCCTTCGGTCAGGGCTATGAGTCCCTCTTCTGACTGCAAATTAATATCAACTGTGATTCGTCCTGGGTCATCAGAAAAATCAATATGTCGATATGGATCCCTGAGAGACGGTTCGAAAACTTCATCCGAATAACCTCTGAACCTCCAGTTTGATACATAATAAACTCTCGGACTTATACAGATCGGTATTGAGCCGTCTATTTTATAGACATAAATACCCTTACCTTCAATAACCGGTGTATTACCTGCGATTTCATAATCGGACAGCACCCATCTGATTCCGGGGACTCCGAATCGGGGATCATTCAGATTCATATCGTCAGTAAACGCGACGATTCCTCTTCTCTCGATAACCGCGTCCTCCTGGATTTCTCTCAGATAGTCGAGTCTGGATTTTGGTGCGAGGTTGTGATAGCCGAACGCGTCGGGGATATGGAAATATGTGCCGAGGTTGGGGTAGAAAGTGTAGGGCTGATCGGTGAGGGACATGACATTGACGGGATTTTCCGAATAGCGGATTATGCGTCCCCATTCGCCGCCGAGGTCGGGATCGGTGAGTTCTTTCAATGCGGTGATTGTCGGGGTCTCGGGCATCGGTATTCCGTCGAGACCCTGGCGCGGCGAGTAGTACAATTGTCCACAGAAGAGCGCGTTGAATACCAGCACGACAACGATCAAAGTCAGGCCGTAGTTAACATATATCCTGCTCCCGGACCTGTAGAGAAATGCAAACGACATTACCGCAAGTCCGGCAGCGGAGCCGCCGATCACGGTCAATCCCGGCACAAAAGATTCATTATCGATTAAAATTGAGGCGACAGTTGCAAGAGCCGCCGCGATTATGGCGATGATGATTCCTTTTGTGGCATCCCCATTCGGGATGGATGAAGGATTTTCGTTATTATTTACATTGTCTCCATTATCCCCAATATCTCCGGTACCCCACCCTTTAGGGTGGGTATCTCCAGATTCCGGCGCCCCCACACCCACCCTAAAGGGTGGGGTACCGGGTGGGGTACCGGGCGATTTTTCTTCATTTGCAGGCAACCAATTCTTTACTCCCGCAGCAGATAACATAAGCACAAGAAATCCGAACACCTCGACCGGCGGGTTCGGATCGATCAGTGTTCCTCTCGTTATCCAGTAAAATCCGAAATTCAGTGTTGGTATCAGCGCAAATGGTCCGATTATCAATGCGAGCAACAGGATCAGTCGCGGATATTCTTTTCTTCTCAGCCATCCCAATCCGAATAACGCGAAAATGACCGGAAGAACTCCGATATGCCCCCGGTTGAAAAAGTCGTTCTTCTCAAATCTGAACGGAATTATCGGCTGGAGAAGTCTCTTCACATGCGTCTGCCAGGGCTGGTTCGTGGGGATCGTGAATGCTGCTTCCTGTGCCAGTTCCTCGGAGGTTTTGAAAACCGACCGCTCGGATTCCATCGATGCCATCACGGTCGGGACATTCTGCACCGCCGATATTCCCAGCGCGAGCACAAACGGAAGAATGAGAATCCATACTCTTGATGCAAATTTGGGTCTTTCTTCGACCGGCATCATGTTTGGTCGGACAAGGATCCAGACCGCAGTAAATAAACTCATCTGAAAAAACAGTGACGGATATCCTGCGAGCAGAGGACAGGCCCAGCATAGCGCCATCCATAGTCCCGACCAGGGGGATCGATGTTTGAGCCATCTCTCATAAAAGAACCAGATCGCCGGGAACCACGCGATAGTCATCGGCCACGGCTGGTAGTGCGGGTTGGGGATAAGCGATACAACAAGGAAACTCGCCGCCATCCATGCCGCGATTCTGTTTCCGAGCCATTCTCTAATAAAAAGATAAAAGAAAAACGCCAATATCAGGGTATGGACCAGTCCGCTCATGCCCATGATGAGAAGCGGCGCGAAAAATCTCGCGATAACCCAGTAGACCGGATAAAAGACCGGGACGAGATGATTCGACACAAGCGGAACTCCGCACAGGCAGTACGGGTCCCATGCGGGGATTCTTCCTGCGTTTAATTCATCGTGCGCGAATTTGTTCCACGGGATGTAGAGGAGGATCGCGTCGTTGTTGGCATTTTCAATCCTGGGATCGAGAGGACCGTCGTATCCAAGCTCGGAATTCCACGGCTCGAAGCGCTCCCATGTGTCGGGCATGACGGGGCGACCGAAAAGGAGCGGGTGATACAGAACCAGGATAAGCAGGAGGATACCGGTCAGCGGCCAGAGGTCGGCTCGGCTGACGGCTGGTTCAGTCTGTTTTTGGTTGGATTTATCCATTTCGGTCGGCTGCCGCAATATACTATAGGATAAAGCATACGTGTGGAAGAGCGGAGGAGATATTTCAGGGGAGGAAAATTTCGGCAATATAGATAAAAAAAGGGGTTCACGACCTTAAAATGGTTAAATATATACCCAAAAATGGATTTTTACCGATATTTTTGATTTTTCTTAATAAAACACTTGACGTTATATATCAGGTATGTTAGATTTCCTCTTCGCGCCTTTTATGGCGTGGTATGGGTGCTTTATGCCTACTATTAATCAACTTGTAAGATTCGGACGGAAGAAAGTCACCAAGAAAAACAAGGCGCCCGCGCTCAAGGGAAACCCCCAGAAGCGCGGAGTGTGCACTCGTGTATGGACGGTTACCCCCAAAAAGCCAAACTCGGCATTAAGAAAGGTAGCGAGGGTCCGTCTCACGAATGGAATCGAAGTGACCGCGTATATCCCCGGAATCGGCCACAACCTTCAGGAGCACTCGGTTGTAATGATCAGGGGCGGAAGGATCAAGGACCTCGGCGGAGTCCGCTATCATGTGTTAAGAGGCACTCTTGACACAGCCGGAGTGGAGGGACGCAGGAGGTCACGGAGTAAATACGGAACGAAGCGTCCGAAGAGCTAGGAGACTGAAAGAACAAGGAATTATTACCCAGGTTAACGATAACAGGGTCGCAGGGGTGAAGTACCAACCACGACTCGCCCGGAGCGCGTAATGCGTTTACTGAGCGACCCGACATGCCCGAATGCAGTCGGGTCAGTTATTTAAAAAGGCAAAGTTATGAGAGGAAAGAAACCGCCAAAACGAGAGATCCTGCTCGATCCGGTCTACAAGAGTAAAAATGTAACGCGTTTCATCAACAAGCTGATGTGGCGCGGGAAGAAGACGGTCGCGGAGAGCATTTTTTACGGAGCGATGGAGATCATCAAGGAAAAGACCGGCGAAGAGGGCATCGAGGTATTCAAACGCGCCCTGGAAAACGCCCGTCCGCATGTTCAGGTGAAAAGCCGGCGAGTCGGCGGTTCGACCTACCAGGTGCCGATCGACATCAAGTCCGAAAAGCAGATGGAGCACGCGATGAGATGGCTGATCCAGTACGCGAGAGTGCGGAAAGGTCGGCCCATGAAGGAAAAACTGGCGCATGAGCTTATGGATGCAGCATCCGGAACGGGATCAAGTGTAAAGAAAAAGGACGATACGCACAGGATGGCGGAAGCCAACAGGGCATTCGCGCATTACAGAGTGTAACTGAACAGAAAATCGATACCCCCCCCTTTAATTCCCCACCCGCAAGCGGGGGGGAGGTGGAGATTCGATTCATTGAAAATATATTTTAATAAGAGAGTATTGACAAGAAAGTATCAACATCTTTTATATAACGTCAGACATCACCCGGGACCCCACAAGGTATCCCACCCTTCAGGGTGGGTATGTTACCGTAAGAAGATTTCACCTGGATATGTTTATTACACCTATAAATATTGCCGCCGATCTGACCACCCCTATGGAGTGGCAGTGAAGCGTGCAAAGAAAGGTGTTTCGATGAAATATGACCTG
>CBDUUJ010000079.1:0-9321 GCA_965370205.1 uncultured bacterium | reverse complement strand
ATGTTAGAGTTCATTATTAAGCTTCCTCCACTATCTTGATCTCCTCTTCCGTTAGATTATACAACTCATATACCAGACGGTCTATCTGGCTGTCGGTTGCGGCGATCTGGCGTTGGAGGACTTCCTTTTCGTGAGGGCTTGACGCGTCATTGAGCTGCCTGTGCAATTCGAGCATGTGCTCGACCAGCTTGTAGCCCGTCTATGAGAGGGCACGTCAAGTTTTCATAGTGTAATATTATCTTACAGCAATATGCTCCAACCGTCTATTCGTGCATAATGCGCCACGTCAGCTTAACTCGCTGAGTTGTGCCCCAAATCGGGAACACAGGCTCAGCCGGTCTTCCCACAGGCTGCAACGTTTGAATCAGATGAGAAAAAATGCTACTCGGGAAGCATGACCGTTACGTCGCCTGTGTAATCTCCGTTTACCAGAATCGCATCATCAACGATGAAAATCTCGATCCATTTAACATCGCCTGAACATACAACAAGCGGGAAAACATAGCTGCACAGGTTCCCGCCGCCGACAAGAAAGATTGAATAAATCTCGCCGTCTCTCTCCCTGATAAGCGCCATTTCACCATCGAAGGAGTATTCGCCATATGAGCGGTAGTTGCTGTCTTCATCGACAACGAAGTAATAATTCGCTTCAAGCCTTTCCAGATAGTAATCGACACCTTCGGGAGTTGTGATTTCCAGACCCTTACATCGCCAGTTGTCGGCTCCCAGATCAAGACGCTCGACCGTGACATCCGGAACATCGGTGCCTTCATATGGATAAACGATAATCTCATAATCAACCGGCAGGTCGCCCTCTCGCTCGTAGCCGATATACGGAGCGTCGTCCACTTCGCCGTCCAGCGAAACCGACCATCCCTCGGATTGATAAATCCCGAGGCTCTCCGGTCGCGACGGTACCAGCAGCGCATTTGCATCGTCATTATTCGTGTGAACTGTCATGTTCGTTTCATCAATCGTGAGTTCAGTCGGCTGGAAATGCGCGAGCCAATTGCACTCATGGAAACCGGTCGTCTGGCACATCGGTTCTGTAAGATTGTCGGTGATTATCCAGTACGATGGCTTGACGAATGTGATTTTACGACGGCAATCCGCACCGAGCCATTTGTAGCCTTCATGGATCGCGTCGATGTAATCCGCAGTATCGGATGTCACCCAGCGGTCGCATGTGCCGTCTGTGACTTTACGCTGGCTCATACCGTTAATCATTACAAGGTTATGTGAGATTGTTTCCTTGTACCATTCCTTCGATCTGTCGGAATCGTAACTTCCCCCGTGACCGCTGTCGATTATGAGAGGCTGACCGTAGGCGAACATGCTGAACCCGAGGCCGTCACGATGCGCATGCCACGGCTCGTTGGAGCCGTAATCGAAAAGCATGTAACGAGCGTCGCGATCCCATCCCGACCGCATCACAGCCCATCCGGTATCGGGAAGAAGCACGGAAGTGTAGTCGGGTTCGTGCGATTCAATCGCGTCGAGTTCCGCGAGCACATCATCGGCTTTATCGCCATACAATTCATATGCTCTTTCCTCTAACTGATCGTAATGATCCTCGACGAAAAATTTAAATTCCGGACATGGAAACTGCAACGCGCCGTTTATCAGGTCGGGAATCGCATAATCCACGCCGCCCATGCCGCCATCGCCCACCGGCGGCAGATTCAAAATCGGCGTGAATACTTTCATTGACCATTCCTGGGCATTTCTCAACTTCGGCTCCAGCCAGTCAGGCTCCTCCAGCCCGGCTATGCGGGATAATTCAAGAATTCGTCTCCAGTACCTGACAACAGCATTGTTGTATCCGGCTGATCTTTCATAAAGCCCGCCGTCGTCAAACAGGTCAAGCCAGGCATGCCTCAGGAGAAAATCCCACGCGTAGTCGGTCCATCCCTGTGATTCTTTAAATTCCGGGAAATAAATAGCCGCTTCAAGCAGTCTGAGCATATGGCAGATTTGAATATTCCCTGCCCGGAATCCCGGATTCACATCGATGATTAAACGTCCGTGTTCGACGATTGATTTATATAGTGGAATTCTTTCTTCCGTTGGTATCTCGTCAAGCCCGATTTCAGTTAACAGCTCATTAATATGGGATATGTAGTGAAGTCTGTAGGAAGTAATATGTGAATCACACGGGTTATTGATGAATGAAGGTGTAAGCCAGATTCTCGGGATTCCCGCAGGTGGTCTGACAGTTTCGTACCAGAACGAGAACATGTCCATCAGCCCGTTGAGATGTTTCATGTCGCCTGTATAACGGTATGCATAATACAGTTGCGACACCCAGTTCCACCAAGCATCCTTGCTTCCGTTTCCAAGCCTCTCGCGATCCCATTCATAATTCGGAAAATCCGGACTGGCAAGTAATTCCTCACATCTCTCAAGATATGTTTGTTCACTATCCGGGTTCAATGGATAGGGATCGAGGTAAACCGGGCTGGTACGGTTCTGGAAATAAATAACAAGGGCGGTTTTTGCTTCTTCGTAGTTTCCATCTTCAACCGCCGCTTTCACCGATTCAAGTCCGGGCCAGTCGAGATCGATGGCATCGAATAATTCGACATCTGTCATTATTTCCAAGCCGGGCAGGTAGTTATATTTATAAAGCCATCGCTCAAGGTATGTATCCGATAATGTATAATCAGAGAAAGTTTTAAAGTGCAGATTGAGTTCGGCTTCGAATCTTACATCCGGCTCATCCACAACGATTGGCTCGTCGGATAATGCCGATCCCGAAGTAAACATGGATACAGCAAGAACTACCAGTAGAAAAACCAGTGATTTTTTCATGTCGATTTCGTCTCCTTGTCAATGTCTCCGAAAAAAGTGCAGATAGTTATGTAAATAAAAAAGCGGTTAATAGATATCCACAGCCACTTCTTCATCGTAATAATACAGGTAAGTACCATCAACCACTATGGCTTGCACAATATCGTCATTGATACGTCTGATGAAGTAATAATCCGCGTCGGTTCGAATGCCGTCCAGTTCGATCTCAAGGGAACCATCAACGCCGGGGGTCTTTTCACCGTAGATATCCTCGCCAAATGTATCATGGCTGATATCATAAACGAGGCTGAATCCACAAGCACTATTATCCCTGTTTGTATTCTTTATGCACATATAATAGGGATATGTCTCTCCGGTATATGGATACAGGATAACGAGGTAATTCATTTTTTCGGCATCAGTAGTTGAATTCAAGCTTATATACGGAATATACGCCCAGCCGGGATCGCCGGGAGTCCATGTGCCGTCATCCAGAGCTCGTTCGGTCCGGCCAAGGGTCGTATCGATGCAGAGTCCTTCTTCCAGATCAACCGACGTGAAACCGCTATCCTCCGCCGTAATTACCAACAAACCATTTCCATCACTCCTGAAATCGCCCCCTTCTAAATTGTGATAGACCGATTCGGCATACACATGAAGCAGCCATGAATAATCGTGCTCCATCGAATCGGTCGACTCGATGCAGTCATTAATTATGAAATACTCGCCTCTCGGATGGAAAACCGTTCTCGTGTGGGTGATTCCTTCGTATCCGTTATGACTTGCCGAGACCAGGTCGAAATCATCCTGTGTCTCCCAGATTCGAAGCGTCCCGGTGGTCGATTCCTGGCACAGGTTATCGATCATTACAGTGTTGTGAGCGATTGTTTGTTTATGCCAGTTGTTATGCTCTTCGATATAAACGCAGTAATGCGGTGACGCGCCCGCATCAAGAACCCACGGGACACCATCCGCGTACATGATGATGTTCATCTTATCCCAGTGACCATGCCACGCGCCGTGCGGACCGTAATCGAACAGAAGATATTTCGAGTCCTCGTCCCAACTGTCTCTCATAATTGCTATTCCGGTATCGGGCAGAAGTGCCGACGTGAAATCCGGATCACTCGGTTGGATCGTATCGGATATCAGATGTTCCAATGGCAAATTCGCGGTATCAATTTTTCCGGCACGCAGATAATCTCCCCTGTCGAACATGTTGATTATGTCGAGTACAAATGCATGACTTGCGATCATGGGTCTTTTCGAATCATTGAAAGCGGGAGTTTCACCGAGTGGTGTCGCGATTTTTGCAATCCAGTCCAGAGTCATCTCAAGGCTTTTACCGTCATATTCCCTGCTGAAAATATCCTGTCCGGTAAGTGATTTTGTTGCGATTACATACTTGCAGAGAAAGCTGAGACCATAGATATGATGACCCGGGCTGCGCTCGATCTGACCGCCGTCGGTGAGAATGTCCGCGTAAAGCATCGGCATCCTGTTCTCCACATCCGATGCCCACCGCTCGTGCTCCGGAAATTCGGGGAAATACAATTCCATGCAGCCGAAATTGCCGGTCCACATGTACTGATGATTGCCGACCATCTCGGAATATCTGACACAGTAATCAACGCGATACGCGATTCGTCTGACGAATTCAATCAATCGAACCTTGTCATTTCTTGACATCACTCCCGAATCGGCGACAAGATCGTAGAAATATGTGGACGAGTGCACCTCATACGATGAATCCCAGATTGAATACCAGTTGGATGCGCACCTGAACACCTGGTATTTTTCGAAATGGTCAATTAAAAGAGATTCCGCGCGCCATGCCTGCTCTGCGTATCTGACATCACCCGTAATCGCATACGCAAACGCGCATTTCGTCCTGATTGTACCCAGCCCTCCGTAGCCCGCTCCCGACGCTATCGAAGCCTCCCTTGAAATGCAGTTTCTGTCGCCCTGCATTTCGTTTGGTATGAAATCAACTACTTCTTCTTCCAGAAGCTCATCCGCGATCTCTTTAAATTCAAGCCATTTGCTTCCGACATTCGGATCGGTGTCTATTTTTTCAATCAATTCAGCAAGCGATTCATCATCAAAAATAAATCTGGGAGTATCTTTCGCTATTATTTCATCCAGAATTTCATCGGGGAGAGGCGGAATTATCTCCTCAAGCTCGATTCGTCCCTGACCATCCAGACGGGCATAATTCGGAATCTGTATCGATCCATCCCCGCTTTCATAGCCCATGAACATATTCCTGCGATAAACCTCAACCCAGTTGCAGTCGGGGATGTAAGAACTGATCTCATCGATGATCGGAGTCAGGCGATCCTGTTCGAGAGTATTTTTATCCAGTACATCATTTCTATGAATACCTTCAACAGCATCCCGTATCGGAATCCCCCTAAGCTCATTATTCTCAGTAAAAATCAAATGCCCGAACTGATACGGGGAATAAAATTTATCGCATACCGGCGCCCAGCTTGAAAGCTCGTTCGGCTGGGTCCATTTCCTTCTCGTGAAATTTACATTCCATACAGTGTTATTTGTTACAATCGGCGGCTCCAGAAGTGAGTACGCCGACCACTCCGATTCCTTCCTCTCCTCGAATACACTCGGTCTCTCGATACCAGTCATCAGTTCCGCGAACGGAATCGCCATCTCAACAAACCATAACCCATCAACAATCGATGTCTGCACTTCGTATTCGGGGTCCCAGTCGTAGTAGAGATCGATGAAATCATCCACCAACTCGACAGACGCATCGCTCGTCATGCCTTTCGAGTTGATAATGAAATGGAAATAATTAATGTAGTCCTGATTTACATCGAGGAACACTTCCACGCAGTCGTCATCGCATTCCTGCTGATCGTGTTCTGTCTCAACGGCGACAAGCTCATCAACACTGGGTTCATCGCAATTGAATCCGATGTAGATATTCTCATCATCGTATGTCAAATACGCGATTGTCTGATATTCCGCCAGGCCATCCTCATGCAGGAGAACGAAATCCGTAACCCCTTCAGTATTCAGCCAGCAGTCGTCGTCGAGAATTCCATCGATAACGGGAGATGTTTCGCATTTGGCGATCGAGAGGAATCTGAAAGAGATTTCCCCGTTGGAATATTCGATCACCTGGGAATGGGAAGTGGATATTGTCAGGACAAGGAACAGCAATGACAATTGAATGATGATTTTGCAATTTTTCATGATTGTATCTCCGGAGATATTTATTGTCGGTGGCGCCACCGGATGTTATTTATTTAAATGATACTCGCAAACTTTTCTTAACGCGGTCGCGATATCATCGGCGTCTCTGTCGGTCATGAATTCGTTGCACGGAAGGACCATCATTTCGGTGAGAACTTTTTCTGCGACAGGGCAGAGTCCTTCGCTGAATGAAATTTCCGTTCCGCACCTGTTGATTGGATTGATGGAATCAAAAAGATAAACGGGTGTTCCGAGATATGGGAAAGTGATTGGTATTCCTTCTGCCGTCACCTCACGCGCGAAAGTCTCGGCGTTTACGTTGAGTGTTTCGGAATCGATAGTGAATGGATAGAACCAATACGAGTGCTCGACTCCATCCGATGTGCAGAGCGGATTGACACCGTCGATTTCACCGAGTAATTTATCAAGTTTGCGACCGAAAATGCGGCGACGTTCGATGATCGATTTGAGTTTCTTAAGCTGGACACTCGAAACCGCCGCCTGGAGTTCGGTCATGCGGTAATTCATCCCGAACATGATGGAGTTCCGGACAGGTCCCGTGCGCGGGTAACCTTTGTCCATGAAAAGTTTTGAACGGGTGATTAATTCCTCGTTGTCGGAAATCACGAAGCCGCCGTCGCCGCATGTGATGTGCTTGAAATCGTTGAGAGAGAAACATCCGATATCAGACATCGTCCCGACGAGTTTTCCGTCGCATGTCGACAGATAAGCCTGCGCGCAATCCTCAATAACGAATATTCCCCGATCCCTCGCGAGTTCCAGAATCGGCTCCATCACGCAGGACTGCCCCGCAAGATGAACCGGAATAACCGCTTTCGTCCGGTCGGTGATGACTTTTTCAATCGATGCCGCTGTTATGTTGTACGTTTTCGGATCGACATCCGCGAAGACAGGCACCGCATTCTGAGCGATAATCGGAATTACCGAGCCCATGTCTGTTATCGGGGATGTTATAACCTCGTCGCCGTGACCGATTCCCAGAGCTGCAAGAGCGCAGTGAATCGCCGCGGTCCCGCTTGTTACCGCGACCGCCCCTCCAGCACCGAAATACTCAGCGACCTCACTCTCAAACCGCTTTGTTCTCTCACCCATTACCCGGCACAGATTGCCGGAATCTATCACTTCAGCGAGAGCCTGTTTTTCTTCCTCGCCGAATCTTGCACGGTGATGCTCTTCGGGTACAAGAGGTTTATCTCTGACCTTCGGACCACCATATGCGGCAAGCTCCGGTTTCACTCCTGCTCCTCCGGATTCGCCCTGGCTTCCATTATCTTCCGCATCAGTTCCTTACCGCCGCGCATGATGCCAAGCCCGATAACGATAAGAATTGCAGCCAGAATTATATTGACCCAGGGATTAGCTCGTCCATCGGGAAACAGGAGCAGTGCCAGTGACAATACCGCCAGAATAAGGACGATCATCCCGACAAACGGATACGCGGTCGCTGTCTGGATCTCCTCGCCCACTTCTTTTTTCACATCAACAGGTGTTTCCAGCCGTTCGAAAAATTCATCCACTTCAGGTTCGGGTTGATCGAGATCGCGGGAGTAAACCTGGCTGAAGATATAGAACAGCGCTCCAAATACGACAGATCCTATTGTCATTGCCATAAGGTACGGGGTGGGAGACCCGGCATCGGCAGGAGGCTGCGCGGCGCCGGTCAGAATACCCCATGAAATCAGCTCATTTACATTGCAGAAGATCGAGAAGAACCAGGTTCCCACAGCCACAACAATGGAAACGGCAATGGTCGCCAAACGGTTGCGCCCGAGACGTCCCATGGGCCGTGAAAGAAGGAAAACGATAAGTGTCACGGCGGCAATGAAAAAGACCCTTGCGCCGAACGGGAATTTCAGGAATCCAATAAACTTGATCGGTCCGAAGATACTCATGTCGCTCGCGAAAATAGCGGCGATTGTTCCAACCACCACCGCGCCGACTCCCGCCCATCTGGATACACCCCGAACCATAAGTCCCAGGAATAATGGAATTGCTATCGATATCCCGGTCAACAGCCCGATTGTCATCCCGATTATATCGAGCTTGATTCCCCTGAGTATTATCGCGAGCGATCCCGCGACAGCTATGAAAAAGAAAACCACAATCGCGATCCGTCCGATCGTCATAACCTGTCGATCAGTCGCATTGGGTCGGAAATTACGCTTATATAAATCCACAGATACAATCGCCGATGCTGTGTTCCAGCAGGTATCAGTCGCCGACATCGTCGCGGCCATCATAGCCGCGATGAAAATCCCCAGAATGCCGGGAGGAAGATACTTCGCCGCCATCGCGATATATACACCCTCCTGCGGATTCTTGAGACCCTCGAAACAGGGAATCAATGCGGGATCAGGCCATACGATTGTTCCGATGAACGGGATGAGTCCGAAGAATATCGGGCCGAGCATGAAGAGAACGGTTGTGAGCACGCCAAGTTTGATGACCGCTTTTTCATCGCGTACGCTGTAATACCGCTGGGCACGGTCTCCCAGCGCAGCGCCGAACAGTACCTGCATTATCGACGCGAGCAGATATGGCGTGTCATAACTCGATTCGCTCTCAGGAGCGTGAATTGTAAACGGAGGTAACTTGGACAGGATATCCGGTATATCGATAAAGATCAGCCCTAACAGGACAACCACAACACCCAGCAAAATAAAGGACTGCACAGCGTCGGTAATGGTGACCGCCCACAGGCCTCCCGAGAACGTGTAGAAGAGAATCATCGTCGCGATTACCACTATCGTAATCGCGATCGCCGTCTCGGAGCCGGGAATGAGCATCGGGCCGACCATCTTGCCGAGCGACGCCAGATGCTGCATGGGCCAGTAGAGCAGGGAGATGGCGAATAATATGCTCAGCGTTGTATGGGTCGCGCGGTTGAAGCGATTTTCAAGATATTCAACGGGGGAAATTATCCTGCTTCTGCGATACCGCACGCCGATAAACCAGAATCCAAGGAAGAATCCAATCGGCCAGGTCGCGAAGTACAGCATCCCGTACCAGCCCGTCCGGTAGACAAGGCTGGCCGCGCCGCTGAATGTCCACGCCGAGAAAAGTCCCATGTACAGAGATATCCCCGCCACCCACCATGGAATCTGACGGCCTCCCGCGAAGAAATCCTTCGCTCCTCCCATAAACTTTGAGAAGAATACCGCGATCGCCACCATGACAAGCAGGTAGACGATAATCGATGCCCAGTCGAGTGAATGAATGCCCATAAATCTCTCCTCACTGCCTTGCTTGCGATAAAAATACTATAAGTAATGATATATGAAAATCCAACTT
>CBDUUJ010000078.1:0-9432 GCA_965370205.1 uncultured bacterium | reverse complement strand
GGCACACCCATGTCAATCTTCACCCAGAACGAATCGTCGCCTGCCCATTCCGGTGGTTTATGGTAATCAACCATGATTATCCGATCGCCGATTTCAATCGCCAGATGCTGCGCCCCATCGACCAATCCATGCTTGAGAAGGTGCGCGCCGACACATCTAAGCCCGTTACCGCACATCGCGGACTCGCTGCCATCGGGATTCCACATCCGTATCCGGAAATCTGCCTTCTCCGACCGTCCGATCAGAATGAGACCGTCCGCGCCGACTCCGAAATGACGAGTGCAGATCGCTTTCGCGAGCGGCGGGATATCGGATGTGAACTCCGTCGCGCGCTGCTCGGAGCAGAGAATAAAATCATTTCCTGTCCCGTGCCATTTTTCAAACGGGAGTACATTCGGTTTATTTGCATGCATTTTCAAACTCTTTTTCCTGTCAGATTTCAGTTATTTTATTAGGAGTCGATAACAAAATGATTTTTCTATCTTTCGGGGACACCTGCATTTCGAAGACGAAATGAGGTGTCCCCAGTTCATATCCCTTTTTCATTTCATATCCTTTTTTTTATTAGAAACTCTAAGTATCTGTTCCGCTATAGTTACAGGATTAGAATCCATGGATAGTTCCATCCATTTAACCCCTTCCATCCCTCGAAAATATGTCATCTGCCTTTTCGCGAAACGACGGGTGTCGCGCTTTATTTTCTCAATCGCATCATCAAGGGATATCTCACCCCGGATTGCTGCGACCATATCGCGATACCCCAGTCCGGCGAGCGATTTTTCGTTGCCGGTCAGACCGCTTTCGAGAAGGCTCGTGACCTCGTCGATCCATCCTGCATCGATCATCATCCGCACGCGACGGTTTATCCGCTCATACAGCAATTCCCGATCCATATTCAGCCCGATAAGATGCCACCGGTATTTCGATTCCTCCCGATTCTCACTGTCCGCTCTGACTGCTTCCGAGAATTTTCGTCCGGTTGATCTTATAACCTCGACCGCCCTCACAAGTCTTGGAATATTGTTCGGATGAATTTTCGCGGCGGTTTCGGGATCGAATTCCGCAAGTTCATCATATACAGCGAGCGCTCCGCGTTTTTCGATCTCATCCAGTATCGCATCCCTCAATTCTGGAATCGGAGGTTGATCCTGATAGCTTGGCTTATCGATCAACGCCCTGATATATAAACCTGTTCCGCCGACTATCAGAACCGCTTTTTTCCGCGAGTGGATTTCCTGGATTGTGTCAAAAGCCAGTTTCTGAAAATCCGCGACTGTAAAATTATCCTGAGGTTGAACGATATCGATCAGGTGATGCGGAATT
The DNA here is from genome assembly GCA_965370205.1 of uncultured bacterium. Classification (GTDB taxonomy): domain Bacteria; phylum JAJVIF01; class JAJVIF01; order JAPKYR01; family JAPKYR01; genus CBDUUJ01. The sequence continues at coordinate 8,109 of CBDUUJ010000078.1, read as the reverse complement.
CCGTCGCGTTCAGTGATGCTTGGTTTCGCGGTTCCGATATCCAGACTGATATAAACCTGTCGCGAGTCAGCAGAAATGATCTCGGCGTCCATCGACTTCGCAAGCGGGATACTTACAGCGGTCTTCCCGACAGCGGTAGGTCCAAGAAGAATAATGATATGGTCGTGGTCCCGGATCATATCAGTTGCACAAACCTACAAATCAAACACCTTTCCCGGGTTTAGAATTCCGTTTGGGTCGAGCAACTTCTTGAGTGATCGCATCAGATTGAGTTCTTCCGGCGATATCGCGAGATGCAGCCAGGGTTTCTGCGACCACCCGATACCGTGCTCGCCGGTGATTGTTCCGCCAAGCGATACGCAATACTCGAAAACCTCTGTGATTGTCGGGGGAAGTTTTTCAGCCCATTCCTCGTCGGAGAGAGTATCTTTCAACAAATTTACATGAAGATTACCGTCGCCCGCGTGACCGTAACATGCGCTCCTCACGCCCCTACGTGAGCAGATTTCCTTCACTCCAATATATAAATCGGGAAGCTGTGCGCGCGGCACGACAGTGTCCTCCTCCTTATAGATCGAATGCGATTTCACCGCCTCGCTTGCCGCCCTGCGAACCTCCCAGATTTCGTTCACGCGCTGACCGGACTCGGCAAGGATAACGTCGATCGCACCGCCGCCGACGCCGTCCAACCCCTCCATGCAGACCATCCCGGCCCTTTCGATCTCCTCAGACAGACGGTCGATGTCATTTCCATCAAGCTCAATCAGAAGCTGCGCGGGGGCGTCCGAGTTCGGGATGTTTTTTTCGAGATGCCTCACCGCCATCTGCATGACATCGCCTTCAATAAACTCGCACGCGGACGGGTCGAGTCCGGCATGAAACAGCGCGGGAACAGTCTGGCATGCCATGAACGGATCATCATACGCCGCGAGCAGAACCATTGTGAATTTCGGTTTCGGGATCAGTTTCAGAATCGCTTTCGTGACAATGCCGAGCGTGCCCTCCGACCCGATGAATAATTGTGCAAGGTCATAACCTGACACATTTTTCAGAAGTTTTCCGCCGGGACTGATGATCTCGCCGGTCGGCAGGACAACCTCAAGCCCGTAGACCCAGTCCTTAGTGACCCCGTACTTAACCGCCCTCGGACCGCCGGCGTTCTCGGCGATATTCCCGCCGATGAAACACGTTCCCCTGCTTGCCGGATCGACTGGATAGAAAAGTCCGACTTCCTCAACCGCATCCTGGAACAACTCTGTGATCATCCCGGCTTCGACGACGGCGAAAAGATTCTGCTGATCGATCTCGATGATATCGCAGAGGCGGTCCAGGTAAATGACAATGCCGCCATGCACGGGAAGCGCGCCGCCGGAAAGACCGGTCCCGCCGCCACGTGGTGTCACGGGGATTACTTCTATGTTCGCAAGTTTGAGGATTTCGCTTATCTCGACCGGAGTGCGTGGACGGACGACAACTTCCGGCGGGAAACAGAGGTCCTCGGTCTCGTCGCGGGAAGCAAGATCGAGAAATTCCTGCCCGGTGAGCACGAAATCATCGCCGACGATGGCGCGAAGTTTATCAAGGTGTGATTCTGTAACCGGCTGAAACTCCATTTGGACGTGCAGTATACCAAAATGTCAGTGTCACGATGCATGCAGGCAGCGTGATTGTTATACTAGGCGGCTGGACGCCCTGCTTATTTGAAGGGCTGATTTATCGTGGCGAAAAAGAGCAAAAAAACAAATGAGAGTAAATCCGGACTGCCGACGTTTGTAAACCGGAAGGCGTTCAGGAACTACAACGTGATCGACCGCTTCGAGGCCGGGATCTCGCTTGCGGGTCAGGAGGTCAAGAGCATCCGCGCGGGCGGGCTGAACCTTCGCGACTCGTACGGTCGGATCGTCAACGGAGAGTTAATCCTGTTCGATATGCACATCGCGCCGTACAAGTTCGCGACTATCGATCCGCTTCCGCCGAGACGTCCAAGGCGGCTTTTATTGAATAAACGGGAGATTCGTAAAATTAAAAAAGCTATTGAAGAGAAGGGAATGACTTTGATTCCTCTGAAAGTTTATTTCAAGAAGCATTTAGTGAAAGTGGAATTGGGAATATGCAAGGGCAGACGTGAATACGAGAAACGAGACGTAATCGCGAAAAAAGACGCCTCCAGGGAAAAAGAAAGAGCGTTGAGAGAGAGGGATTGACAATGACTAATTTACCTGAATTACAACTGGAGAAATCATTTAAGAAAGACACACCATCACCGGAAAAAATTGCCGGTTGCATCGCCAAAGCGCGTCATTTTCTTAAGGATGCCCAGAATGAAAGGCTTCATCTGGCATCCAGGCACCTTCTCCTTTTCAGTATTACATCAATATGGTGCGCAATTGTTCTGAGAGCTGAAGGCTGGATTGTTGGGGACGATGCCAACGAATGGGCGATTATTGAAGGATTCCGTTATTTTGTCGGGGAGGAAGTCGATGAAATAGCAAACTACATGAACAGGTGTTGCAATATTTGTTATTCAATAGACTCATTCAAGCCTCTGGAAGACTATACTGAACAGGATATTGATCAATTGGAAAAATGCATTGAAAAACTTGAAACGATCATTTTATGTTGGTTGAAGGAGAAACATCCCGATCTTCTTCCCGATGAATAAAATGGATATTTTAAAGTGAAGGCAATTCGAGAGTCACCATAAGTTCAGACACCCACAAACCCGATGGTTATCAGGAAATTGATCGTGACAGGATTAAGTTTGTGGGCGACACCGGATATCTACCCGATGGTTATTGGGTAATTGATCATGATGGGAATAGTTTGTGGGCGACACCGGGTGTCAAGCCAGGTATCAATCTATTTCGCAGATATCTGTATTCTACTACGAATTAAGAAAAAGACCCGGGATGCAACCCGGGTCATTTTCAATGTTGCTTAAAACCGCCGTCCATTCCGGAAGACGGGGATTTTTAGTTCAATTTACTCCAACGGAATTGGGTAAATAAGAACGAGATTCTCATCGTATTCCGTTTGAACCAAAGTAAGCACATGCGGATCTTCGGTTAACCAGGTTCCACAACTATAGTAATGGTATGTTTCAACACCATCGGTAAGCCAATGCCATGTTATATTTGATGTCCAGCCGTCGCTATACTCAGGTGTTGCTCCACCGCCGTACTCCATTAGCATGCCCAGCCAGCCCATAAGATCTTCAACCCATTGTGCCTGGAAGTAGCCACTTGCTTCGCACATAAAAAATAGAATGCCGCCATTCTCAATAAATTCTTTCATATCGTCAGCTTCTTCTTCTATGAATGGTGGATTAGGAGGCTGCAATTGAGTATTTAAGAGAACAACAATTACAACTCGACTGCCAGATGCATCGAAATAATCATTGTCGGTTCGCTCCCAAGTATAACCAAGAGAAAGAACAGTATCTTCAAGAGCATCAGCATTCTGTTGATATTTCGTGTTTGTTTTGCCTTCCCAGGATTGCACATGTGTGTAATCGTTGTAATAGCCATCAACATTCTGGCTAATGATATTCGCCATAAGAAGCTGATTGTCGGCATCGTTGGCGCACTGATAACGCATCGTGGCGCACCAGTCGGGGATGAAGTACACATACGCGTAGTCTCCCTGCGGAGTCAGGTTCGTGACAGGCACATCGCACACTTTATATGCGGCGAGCGGCGCGTCCGGATATGCGAAACCCGAAGTGTCGCCCTCGATCTGCGGCTCGAATGTATCGGGCGATGCGCTTTCGATGGTGATTAATATCTGCTGGTCCTCGAGTGCGCTGGGATGCATATCCTCCAGTTTGATATTGAAAGTCGCCCGGGTATCGGTTGTGCTCTCGACGAATGTCATCGAGTCGCGCACATCCACCGGCGCCCCAAACAGAGTCGGGGATTCAAGCCAGACATGCGAAATCTCGTCCAGGACGTTGCCGCCGGTCGCCTGCCAGTCCCCGATGGTGATGAGGAACTCGAGGTCGCCGCCGGAAACGTACTCATCGACGTAGTACGGGATGTCCAGATATTCTTCGATCTTCACAAGGTACGCTTCCTGCTGGTTGGCCATCTCATCATACGCTTCAACCGGATAATTCGGATGGAACGCAGGATCGGGAAGAGACCAGCATGCGTTGATCGCATATTTAATGCGGTATATCGGCTGTTGACTCGGGTCGAACTGCAACCGGTACGTTCGTCGTACGGCTCCGTCTACCGCCGGGAAAGTCGCGCGGGTGGCGGGGTCGATCTGGTACGCGGGCTGCTCGGGTTCAAGCTCCGGTGTGTGAAGTTTGTACGGATTAAGGGTGCTCGTGGAAGTATATCCCGGCTTCGCGTAATGACCCTCACAGTATCCGAGGATCGTACCGTAGGTGGTGAACTCCACCTGATTCCACCAGCGGGTGTAACCGTCGGCGTTAATCATATCCATCTCGTCGGGTCCCCGGAAAATCAGAGTCGGGTCATGGACTCCTGTATTGGAGCCGTCCGACATGATGATTCCATGGACATCGAAACCCCGGAACATGGTCTTGCCGGGGAACGGATGTCTCAGGGTGATGTCAAGCTCAATCAGACCTTCCATGATAATGGATTCATAGGGATTAAGCTCAAGAGTAATAAGCTCGATCGGCGCGATCGGTGGTTGCAGAAACCGGACAACATTACAGTTAAAATCGACTGTACGGAGTGGAACGGTCTCGATCTCCCCGGTATCTCCATTGATGGTGATATCATACATGCCCCAGCACATCTGCTGATTAATCTGATTTGCGCTGTGGATGTCGGGGGTGGTGTCGGGAGTGGTTGTATTGGAGCCCTGTCCGCATCCACCAAGAGCTAAAATCATACCGCACGCGACAAGACTCGTCGTAAACAATCTGTAAAACATGTTTTAATAACCTCCGGAATGGATTTAGGCACAGTTAAGGATATCATTTTTTTTCTGAATCAACCAGAAATTAGTTCACTTTTCATAATGTTTAGATGCAATCCGGGTACAATTAAATTTAATCGGACTTGTATCGGGGCACTAAAAACAGCAATTAATGCGCAACTCTGATCAGGAATGTATAAAAAGCCTTTATTTCCCTGATGAATTGATCGATCTCTATCATCTCACCCGGACCTCCCCTTCGGGAGAGTGTATCCGCAAGGGTTCCAGCGGTTGCAAACGGTTCCCAACTGAAAACGCCCGTTCCATAACGACGCAGCGCGCCAAGCCCGGTCGGCCAGGGGGAAAGTCCGACCACAAGCTTTGCATCCGGCTCGACCTCATTAAGAGCAGCACGAGTCAGCGCCGTGATCTCAGGTCTCAATTCGCTTTTGCACGGATCGATAATTTTCTTTTCAGCCAGATAGACTCCGTTCGATTTAAGAATCTCCATCACCTGAAGAGCCACAGCCTCGACATCCTCACCAGGCGGGAAACTGAAATGGATTTCAGCTTCCGTCACGGACGGCTTGAGGCCATCCGATGCCGACGCATTCAGGCGCACCAGATTTCGCTCGGTTCGCAGGGATGCATTTATCAGAGCCTTGACACCCGGATCGAAAGCCGGTTCCAGCTCCACCGCCTTCAGCGACCGCTCTACTGTAACCGGATTATTCAGCCCCTCGAGTATCTCCCTTAAATTGATGTCCGAAATCGTGGTGGCCAGGGAGCGAATAAATATCTGCGACTCATCCGACACCCTGGGCGGGAGTACAATTTCATCCAGCCGATCAAGAGCCGCAACGAGTCGCTCAACCGGATCTCTTCCAAGCCTGACACCCGTTCTGCCTCCGCCACCCTCCGAGCGGAGCTTAATGGTCAGTGAGCCTTTCTCGCCGTATGTCAGAAGTGAGCAATGAGTTTGATCGGGATTGATCCAACTGAGCGATCCCCATCCAAGCGCGATGTCGCTCGTGATATGCTCGAGATGATTTTCCGCGAGAATTTTCAACCCGCTGCCATTTCCGCCGGCACCATCGCTTGTCGCGGCAAATCGCACAGTTCGTCTCAGGGACACTCCGCTCCTGACCAGCAGGATCATAGCCATCGCCTGCGCGACAGCCAGATGCGTTCCCATGAGCGCACCGGGACCCCGAAGCGCCGTTCCGGATGAATGCCCGGAAAAATCAAGGTCATAAAGCGACCTGGGAGCGCTGTCCAGATGGCTCAGGAGAAGGAGGGGTTCATCTATATCGCTTCCGGTGAGATGGGCGACCAGATTCGGCCTTCTGGACGCTGGCGATGCATCCTGTAATTCACCGATATTCGGCGGCAGGAGAATCGCTGGGATGCCTTCAGCTTCCAGGAGATTAAGAAGATATTTGGTAGCGGGAAACTCCCATGCGGGAGGTGTGGAAGTTCCATGCGCGAGAATATGGCCGAGATGCTCGACCGCCTCGCGTGCGACATCAGTCCACGAGATGCTGTATGAAATAGTCACGTTAAAACGTGACGCCACGGGGATGAATTCATCCCACCCTCTGTATCAGGCGCCAATTCAAATAATAAATGCGATACGGTATTAGAGCAAGTGTGCGGAGCTAAATATTTGCATAAAATAAAATATGAAAAACCCACAAGTCACGGGACCGGCGGGTCTGAAGAAACCGACAGGGATTTTTTATCGACCTGTATTTAATTTCCGGATTTACACCAACGCTTTAACCCGGTTGCATTTTGTAAAGGACTAGTTATTCTCGAGTCCAGGTCTCGCCCTCATAGGGGCCCTTCAGAGTTACAATCGGCGCAATGTATCCGGTTCCGTACACCACTTCGAAGATTACCGTGCCGTCCTGCTCACCGATAATTGTGAGCTGGTTGCGGCCTACCCGGACCAGAGACTTGTCACGCTCGTCAAGGACAACCATGCAGTTGTAACCGTATTTCCCGGCGTCTTCCGCTGCGTTCAGGTCTTTTGTGACAACACGATAAATACCGGCTTCAATAAGTTCGAATCTTACAAAATTGTCCCTCATCTCAAATTTCGTTCTGATGTTTTCATGGACAACTTTGCCCAGGTCGCGGTCCTTGGCAGCCTGCTGGTTCAGCATATCCCCGCATCCAATCGAGAATACACAGAATAGTAATATAGCGACGATGATTATTCTGTTTAACATTGTATATTCACCTTCCTGTCGGTGTCCGTTCTTTATATGTAGAGTATAAACTTTCTGTCGAAGGTTCACATCCGATTGCTATTCGTCTTCCCCATCTTCCTCTTCCGGCATTATACAGAGGTCGCCCTCCACCAGTCCGGTGCCGCTGATTACATCAGCCTTGGAATTTGTCAGATCGACTTCCGTCACACATACACGACCGACAAGCTCGCGGTCCTCCCAGACAATCTCACCGTCGGAGTTGGTGATCGCCGAGATACGGTAGACATCAAATTCGTCCCCGACCTCGATTCCACTGCCCGCGCCGATGTCAAGAATTACGAAATCCGGGGTCACCGCGAGAATCGGCGCTGAGATCGGGAAAAGCGGAAGAATCTGCTCCATGAGGTTATCAACGGCTTTCAGAGTCGCATGACCGACCATGCTGTCCATGAATTCATCGGTGTCAAAACTGATTGAGCCGATCCAGTTACCCCAGTCGCCGCCCCTGATGCCGACACCGAGTTCGGATTCCTTGCCCTCAGCGGTTGCAGAGAGAACAGTCACTCCGGTTGTGGCGTCGATCAGGGAGAAATCGAGACGCACCACGGCTCTCTCCTCGGAGATATCGAGTCCCCCAAAACCTCCGATCCCGCCCAGAAATCCGCCGGCGGATTGCTCCTCATAGCCGAAATTGGTCACGCGTCCGGAGAGAATGTACTCGACTCCCTTTACATGCCCCATCTCGACCGCGGTTTCCTGCTCGAGATAACCCGACTGTCCCAGGTTAACCTCGTCGATAATCAGTTCGAGATTCTCTCCACGCTGGATGACATTGAACCGTCCGGACTGTACGAGATGTGTGATAATTATACTCGTAAGCCCGTTTCCGATGGTCGAGTTGTAGTAATTCGGAGGATTCTCGAATGTGTGAACAGCGAGCCTTGGACGACCCTCGGCCTCAATCGTGGCATCAGTATCGGTATCGATATCGGTTGCGGTT
>CBDUUJ010000077.1:0-9488 GCA_965370205.1 uncultured bacterium | reverse complement strand
CCCACTAGCGAGTCTTCGAGCTTGTGGGTGCCTGATGTTTTGGTGACTCTTAAAAATAAATCGCCTCTCCATAATTCACTGTCTTCGGATACGCTTTACAACATTCAATACCACAGTGTTTCCGGTTTCCCTGACCTCTCCAAATAGTGAAAACTCATTCTTCCGGGGTGCGATATGAAAAAGGCAATCCTGATTTTTATTCTGATTCTTATTCTTCCACTGATCGGATGTTTTGAAAATGATCGTTATCCAAGCTATCCATCCGGTGGCGAATATAACGGTGGCAGTGGAGGATATGGCGGGGGCGGCGGTGATTACGGAGGCGGATATGGCGGAGGATATGATGATGGCTGTGACTGGGCATACGATGCGATCGGCGAATGGGAGGGATTCCTCTGGGAGGAGTATCGCTCGGATGGTCGTCCGTTGAGCAAGAAAATGCTCGCGATGCGTGCCAGTTATTCCGACACCACATACACATACTCCGGACGTCATGAATGGATCAAATTGGATGTCCTGGTCGACGGTCGTCCGGTGGCGTCATCGAAATCGGAGATTTCATCGTCGGGATATATCAGTTTTTCCTCACATAAAAGCGGCATTGATTTCGAGATATACGGCCGTTTCAGGAATAATGACGCATACGGGGATATCGACCTTGCCTGGGATGAGAAGGTGCAAAATAAATACACGGGCAAACTGGAGTTGCGCTACGTTCACATTCGCGGCGACTATGAAATGGGCCGCGTTCATGGGTCGCACTGGGCCGCGGCCTGGGATCTTTTCGATACCTGTGAGGATGGCATCTGGGATCTTCCGGATGTGGTCTTTAAAGCCGCCACGCTTGAAGGACTCGCGCATCTGGCGGAAATTGAGGAGACATTCATCAGGAATCCGGTTCAATAGCGCATAAAAAAACCACCGGGGAAGGTGGTATAAATATTCACAGTTATAACCTTCTCACAGAAGGTTCCGGGGTACTAACGGTGAGTGAGCGGTTGACGGATCAGGTTACTTCCTGTTCTCGACTGAATAAACGCTTGAGCCATTCGTCCCAGTCGATACCTTCCAGCAGAAGCCATTCGTCCCAGTCGATACCTTCCAGCTTGAGCCATTCGTCCCAGTCGATACCTTCCAGTAGAAGCCATTCATCCCAGTCGATGCCATCCAGCAGTGGTTTCGGATCTTCCGCCACCATGATATTGGCTGTGGAATCGTCGGTATCGGTTAATCCTGAAATCGAACCGGCAAGCGGTCCTGTAATGAGAACTGCAAGGCACAGAGTTATCAGTATATAGCGCATATCAATCTCCTTTCAGTCCATCCAGATCCAGCGATCGGGGAATTCCCCAAGCCTTGGAGCAGGTGGTAAAATTCCTCGTGATTGGGTTTCTTTACTGCTTGAATGTTCCTGTTTCATGATAAAATCCCTTTAAAATAGTTTAAGTTTGATTAATTTATATCAAATCGTTTATAGATGTGCAAGTCCTAACATGCAATTTAAATGTAACCGATGTAATCAATAATTATCAGATTCAATCAAACTGAATCATTTTTATATATCGGAGGGAAATGAGGGGAGCTTTAATCCGAAAAGAAAATGGACAAAGAAAAGGGGACACCACTTTTCGTCCTCGAAAAGCTGGTGTCCCCCTTTTCCATTACATTCCATTGTAAATAAAAAAACCCGCCGTTAAGCGGGTAATTTCGGAAATTTCATCCTGGTGCCGGAGGTGGGACTTGAACCCACACGTAGTTGCCTACGGCAGATTTTGAGTCTGCTGCGTCTACCATTCCGCCACTCCGGCGAGATAACTGGAAGTTATTCTACCCTGTATTTTCCCTCTCCGCAATTCCAAATAATTTTCATGATACACTTCGATCCTGCTATACTTATCATGAATCCTATTATTAACCGTTACTTATTGACCACATTAGTAAAAAATTCAGTGAACCGGTGATCATCATGCAAAAACGTATCAACCTTATCTGCCTGACTATTCTGTTTATCATGACCTGCCTGACAGCTTCATGCGATATCCCACAGAAATCAGAAAATGAAGAACCTGTGGTGGAGGAAGAGACATCGTCTGTTTCCGATCAGCTCCTCGCTGCGGAGACTCTTGCGAAAAGGCTTGTCCTCTACAAACTTGCGTTCCAGGAGGGCGATCTCGCGCCTTTCACCGCAATGCCGGAAGCGCTTGAGGAGATTGAGATTCCCGATATGGCAAAGCTGCTCAACGATATGTGGTGGACTATCGAGTGGGAGACCGCCCGTCTCGCTCCACTACCATCCACTGAGATTACAGGTCTGGAAACTGTAGTCTTTCCCCTCATTGCATCCAACCTGGAAATATCGGGAGATGATGATGAATGGTTGCTTTTCTCGTTGGGTTACGATCCCGATGTCATCAGAACCGTCATCGCGAATGCACATTCCAACTGGCAGCCGGAGCAGCGTGAAGTCTATCTGAATAATTATTCCGATGACTGCCTGCAGGTGTGGTGCGTGAATATCTCCGGTGAGTGGAAACTGGTTTCACATCTGCCTTGCCAGCCGGATGTCTCCAGCCCGACTCCTCCCGAGCTTCCGGACGACCTTTTCGTGTCGGATGAACCTGAGTCTCCCGCTGAAACCGATGATGTGGAATCTGAGAATGATGATATGAATGAATAATACTGCATCCGGAAAATAAACTCAATTGGCGCGCTATCTTTCAATAGACTGCAGGAAAAATCAAAAGATACTAAAATCTGCATGGCGCCCACACACTTCTTCCAGAAGTTTGTGGGTGACTCTGATTATCGCGAATATTCTATAGTCTTAATGATAAAAAGCACCCATAAACATCAGGATGATGTGGATGGGCGCCATGCAGGTTTTTAATTTTCCAGTGGAAGGACAGCAAACCATCATGTTGTTAATCAAAATTGCTCCCGATCCGCGACACGTCTGAGAATCAGAAATTCATTGCTCTCAAACAGTGCGACCGCATGTTTCATGGTCAGTTTGTGGAAATATATCCCGTAAATAACAGCGACGGGCATCATCAAACAGGACAGCCAGTAGAGTTTGAAAATATACGGCACGATCACGACAGCCGCTGCCGGCGCAACCGCAATTGCAAGCGCAACCGTTACCCCAAGATTAACGATTCCGAGAATCACCGTTGTCCTGAATGTGAATGACGGCTTGTCCAGAGGCATCCAGTACGGCCAGATTGATGACGTGAAATTCCCTATGCTCAGGATGATAAGGAATATTGTGAGCATAAGTGTGAGGGTCGCGAAGAAGATAATAATTTTCGGAAAAAATATCAGCGACAGGGCACTGAGAATGACAGCGTCCAGGATAAACAGCCCCGCGAAAAACAGATTTTTTCCGAGTAAAAATTCTTTTCGAGGAGTAGGGAACATCATGAGTCCCCGGATATTGGCATCCTCAAACCCGAACTGGTTTCCGGCGAACAGATTCGCCTGTCCGATTACAATAAATAAAATCAGGATAACCGTGGTCATCAGCGAGATAGCACGCCACTGCGTATCGATCAGTCCCGACTGTGGATTCAGGTTCCACTGCATCGCGAGGACGATAATTATCGGAGCTATCGTTCCGGGAAGGAATTTATACACGAGAAAATACGGGCTGCGGAACGCGTATTCGAGCATGTCCTTCCTGTAAAGCTCAAAGGCGGTTGCCCCGATTATCGGACTGAGGATTTTCTCAAACCCATTGAGTAAAAGAGCGCCGATATCATGTTTCTGAACTCTCCCGACCTCGACATGCTTCCTGATATCCGCGCTCATCCATGCGGCATGAAGGAGATAGTTAAACGCGAGAATCCCGAATGTCCATCCAAGGAAGCCGAGCAGGGGATAGGAGGAATATTCATACGTCTGCTGACGAATAGTGTATTCGGTTGTGTAAATCCAGATATCTCCCCAATTGCCCTGAATGACCGCGCTGAGCATTATCCCCATCTCGCCCGTGGGATAATGCCTGAAATATTCTATCCCGCTCGGCACGAAGAAGGCGAAGAAATTGATATGGCTTTCCGGATGCCTGAATCCACCGAGGCCGAGGATAATCGACCAGATCAGAATACCGATCATCACAGTCGTGAAAAGCTTCACGGTGCTGACTCTCGGAAGCATCACGTATAGCAGGATCGCGATAGTCTGCACGGCTATTACGAGAAAAAACAGGAACGCGAGGATGAAGACCAGCCCGATGACAAACTGAGAGAATGTCGGTCCGGCTGCGACAAACACCGCAAGAAACGCGACAAGCGGCGGCAGGATGCTCAGGTCGAGAAAAGCGCTGAAAAGATTGGCGAAAAATATTGTGTTCAGGGGCAGGGGCCAGGTCCGGAAACGGTTGAGATCGTAGCCCTCATTCGTACGGAACCCGATCAGCGCGAAAACGAACCAGATGATCAGAACGAGCAGGAAAACGTCGGAGAATAAAAGCTCGTACGTCATCAACTGACGGTCGAATCCCCGATGCGCTATATAGGAAAAAAGAAACCAGTTGAAAAGAAGCCAGATCGAAAGTACCGCGAGGAACAGAATTGACTCAATCGACGCCAGCGTGTGACGGTTGTACATTCGCCAGGTCAGACGTATCTTCCAGTTTATCAGGTACCCGAGTCTTGACACTCCATCTCCTTCGAGTCTTCGGCTCCGATAAGAGTAAGGAAAACATCCTCGAGATTGGTATCGGGACCGCATCCGGCGTCGGTTCTTACTTCATCCAGAGTTCCGCAGGAGAGCAGGCGACCGTTGTGGATAATGCCGATCTCGCTGCTGACCCGCTCGACCGTTTCCAGCACATGCGATGAGAAAAAAACCGTGTGGCCATCCGCGACCATGTCGTTCAGCGCTCTTCGGATCCTGCTTCCGGTTGTCGCGTCGATCCCGCTGAATGGCTCATCGAGAACAATGATCGGCGGTCTGTGAATAAACGCCGCCGCCAGCGCTGCTTTCTTTTTCATGCCGAGCGAAAATGCGCCCATGAACTTGTCGCCGTCGAGATCGAGCATTCCGAGGAGTTCATCGCTTCTGGTTTTAATTTCATCGGACGGAATCTCGTACATGCTGCCGACAAAATGAAGATATTCACGAGCCGACATTCTCTCGTACAGCACGACATCCTCCGGCATGAATCCGATCCGGCTTTTAGCCTGGATGGGCTGCTTTGCGATATCATGGCCGAGAATTTTGATCGTGCCCGATGACGGTTGCAGCAGGCCGACCATCGCGTTGATGGTCGTTGTTTTTCCGGCTCCGTTTGGTCCGACAAATCCGAAATATGTGCCGCGTTTTATTTTCAGGTTCAGATCCCGGACAGCGTAAGTTTTGTCGTAACGCTTGTGGAAATCCTCGATCTCGATTGCGTAGGTATTCTCATCCATGATGCTTCGGGTTTATTCTGTCACAATACCGATTACCGATGCAAGTAGTCATTATCCGAAGCACGGATATCCCCGGTCTTTAAATAAGGTTCAAATCAAATCCGGTACCCCACCCTTTAGGGTGGGCGATCCCAGTAACCATGCGCCTTTCACCCACCCTAAAGGGTGGGTTACCGGAAAAAACTTGTTTTTTTCAACAGTCCAGTCGGCTGTTTATTGGATGTCCCCGTCCGCATTATTTCCAATTTCGACTTCATATTAAAATTTATGCCATAATGTATAACGTTAATTTTGTTTAGTCCCGATTCCGGGAGCATTATACAATGTGCAAGAATAATCCAGAAAATTCCCTGCAAATCCGGCAATTTCAAAAATCGGACCAGGAGGAGGTTATAAAGCTGTGGCACAGATGCGACCTCGTAGTGCCGTGGAGCGATCCCGTGAAGGATATCGCTGCAAAGCTCAGTTTCCAGCGAGAGCTTTTTTTTGTCGGATTAATTGACGGGAAAGTTGTCGCGTCGGCCATGGCGGGATACGACGGTCACCGGGGTTTTGTAAATTATCTCGCAGTCGATCCTGAATACCGGCGAGGCGGCTTTGGTAAATGTATTATGGAACAGGTCGAAGCTGATCTCATGGCGCTGGGATGTCAGAAGATCAATGTGATGATACGGACACGCAACACATTCGTGGTGGAATTCTACCGCAGCCTCGGCTACAAGGAAGACGATGTCAAATGCATGGGAAAGCGTATTGATTAAAGAAATATCCAGAGTCGCATAATAAGTATTATGTAACACTGGGCTGTTTTTTGGAAATCAGCTACTTGTCACTGTTTATGCCCTGCAGAGAGCTATAACGGCGACAAGCTTTTTCGGCTGGAAGCCAAAATGCGCTTGTCACCGGCACCCGGTCCGGTTCCTTCCCCTTCTAATCTTTATAATCGTCGTCTTTAATGCGTTTCTTTGCTTTCAGGAGGCGATCAAGCGAGCCGCCTTCGGGTTGCTGATCCCCGGCGGGCTTTTTCGGGCGACGTTTTCTTATGCGTTCAGGCTCAACAGGTTTGCCTTCAGAGTCCGTACGGGTATGCGAGAGGATTTCACCCACCCGTTTATCAATATCGGCGGGAGCCTGCTCGTCGTGTTCAGCCTGCGACGTGAGCCGGTATTTTTCCTTGACCTTCTTCAACTGATCGATATGCGTGGGCATGTCTCGATATTTCGAGCGTCCGGGAATCAGCGATATGAGAGAATCGGTTACGCGTTCACGTATAAATTGTAACGATTCGCCTGTCAGGCTGAGACGTCGGACGGCGATATCGATCGGAAGCAGACAGATCGCGAGGACAAGAAGCCAGTACCATAGCTCGAAATACTGGCTGATGGGCTGATTTGTGTGACGGAAAATATCCGCCGGAGAAGCGGCTAGCTGGCCTCCTGTAATATCCGACAACTGCGACAGGAGGAACATATCGGGTCCGCTTCTCTTATACTCTGGTGGGTAACTCACTGAAAAACCGCTTGAGACCTGATCGACCATATTCCCGTCCGAATCCTCCTGATAGACATTCACGAGGTAACTTCCGATCTCGGTCGCGTCCATGGATGCTTCATATCGTCCCGGAGCGACCTGGAACAAATCAAGCTCTTTAATATCCGATTCCGGGCAGGCCACTCTCGCTCTGATAAATGCGTCGGTGATGATCTCCCCTCTCGTGTCGATCGCGTCGACTGAAATGTATGCCTTCCCTCCCCTGAAATACACATTCGGGACCAGGTTGCCGGCCATATCGCCGCCGACGAGCCATCGCGACGACTGGGTCCAGAACTGCTCGAATCCCGACCAGTTGAGCCATCCCGCGGCCCAGTGAGCTTTCGCGTCGGATGTGAACGCAAGCGATCTTCCAAGCCCATACTGCCAGTGCGCGAGGAGCGGATCGGCGTTGTGGGTGGTCAATGCCTCTGTGGCAAGCGGTTTCATACTTGTGGCGACATATCCAAGCAGCGGCGGCGACTCATACCAGTCGATACCCTCAGTCGCCGGAGAGAGCTGATTCTGGAGCGCGATAAACGGCTCCTCGACAAGCGCGCGGTTCGAAACCATGAACGTCTCTTTGGTGAAAATCTGCGGAACGGTCTGGATATCCGGGGTGTAATAATGATTTCCCCCGCCCAGATTTGCTATGGATTCCATTAGCTGCTGATTTGAATCCGGACCGACCGACACGGTTGTCAGGGTGATGTCATAACTGTTCATTTTCCCGACAAGCCCGTCGAAATCGGCCCATGCGGTGATACCGTCGGACAGCACGATCATGTGACGGATTTTTGCATCCGTAATCCTGAGAGCTTCATACGCCTGCTCCATTCCGGCGTACACCGACGTGCCTCCCCCTGCCCTCATGGTTCCGATCATATTCAGGACCTCACGTTTATTACCGAGTTCCTGCATCGGGACGGCCCACTGCCCGGCGTAATCGAAACCGACAATTCCAACCTGGTCGTTTCGGTCGAGAAGGTCGACAACAAGCGAGCATGCGTTCTTGGCGATGTCCATTTTCGACGCCGTCCCGATGGTCATGCCCATGCTGCCGGATTTATCGATCGCGATACAGATCGCGATTGTGGGCATGTATTCCTTCCGGGTGAGATCGAGATCGACCGGAAGCATCTCCTCTATCGGAGTGCGGTAATATCCACCGGGTCCGAATGAGTTCTCCCCGCCGACCATCGCGAATCCGCCGCCGAGATCGCGGACATATGATTGATAATTCTTCATCGTGTCCGGCATAAGCAGTTCGGCGCCGACATCGCTGAACATGATCACATCGTATGGAGCCATGTCGATCAGGCTTGTCGGAAGTCCTGAGATATCGCGGAAATCGGCCACTATGTTTTCTCTCTGGAGTGCGTTGATCAGATACGGACGTTCATAGGGATCGCCTGAAACATATAAGACCCTCGGATTTCCTTCCACGATCGTGTAATCGACCGAACTGTTGTTTTCCGCCTCGACATCGCCCTGCGCGTGGACATGGACGCGGTATCCGTAAAATCCGCCCTCCTGCTGCTGCCTTGGGAAGGTGAAAACATTTTTGCCGGGAACGAGATGGACATTCTGCTGTCCGATCAATTTGTCGTTTTCATACACTTCGATAATCGCGTCGGTTTCGTCCTCCGATTCGATAACCGCGCGGACATCGAACATCTCCCCCTCCTCCACCCGTCTTGGCATTATCAGGCGTCCGGCGACCACCTCTCCGGACATCGGCTCGCCGAACGGGACAGTGTCGATCTGCACTCCCCTGTTGGCCGCGATACGCGCGGATGTGAGCGCATCGCCGAGATTTTCGTTGCCGTCCGAAAGAAGAACCAGCCGCGCGCCGGAATCCGGGGGCAGACTTGCAAGGGCGAGATTTATCGCGCCTGAAAGATTGGAAAAATCCGGCTCAAGGTCGCTTTCAATTGACGCGAAATCTTCAAGGTCATTACCAAGTCTGGCCTCGATGAGCGCGTCCCGTCCGAATGCGATAACCCCGCCCAGATCGCGCTCCTCGTCCGCATCTTCCATGGCGGTCCGGATATAGTCGACCATCTGCGCGCTGCTGCCCTCCCCTACCGAGTGACTGCCGTCGAGGAGGAAAAACACCGAGAGTTTATCCGACCTTTGAATGAGCCGGGTATCCGCAAGCGCAAGGATGATCGCAGCCAGAAGCAGCAGCCTGAGAAAGAGGCTGAAACCTCTCTGGAAGCGTCCCATGTCGCTGAAGCTTCGATAGTGAAGCAGCACGAAGAACGGGACAATCAGAAATAACCAGAGCGCCTGTGGAGTTCCAAATTCCATAATTGTTTATTTATCTACTTCATCCATTCCATGTAATTTATTTATCTACTTCATCCATTCCATGTAATTTATTTATCTACTGCTTCCATCCCGATGTAATTTATTTATCTACTTCATCCATCTCATGTTATTTATTTCCGGTACCCCACCCTTTAGGGTGGGTGGAAGGCGCATGAAATCTGGGATCGCCCACCCTAAAGGGTGGGGTACCGGAAATCTTTTTATTCTTTT